>CAXBKM010000162.1:0-5081 GCA_963976265.1 uncultured Maricaulaceae bacterium | reverse complement strand
TAAGGTCGAAGTCGAGCTGGGCACCTCCTGTTGCATTGGTCATGAAGTAGAAGCCGTCGCCGGTTTCCGGCCGGACATACATCTGGGCATTCCAGCTGGAATTATTTCCGCCATGCCCAATCAGCATGCCGCTCGGCGTCTCGAGGCGCGTGTAGCTCATGCCAATATTCGCGCTGCCCTCTGACGGGGCGAAGGCCTGCTCCAGCCATTCCTCTGACAGCACGCCGCCGCCATCGAGATGAGCGCGCAGGAAGGCTTCCATATCATCGCCCGACATATAGACGCCAGCGGCCGCCAGGGCGACATCGCGCAAATCCCCGATCTCGCGTCGGTAATAGTTGAAAGCCGCCGAGCGGTCGGGCAGATCGGCCTCAACGAAACCGCTATTGTCCATGCCCAGCGGCGCGAAGACCTGCTCGCGCACATAGGCATCGAAGCTCTGGCCGGTGACATCCTCAATCATCATCTGCAACAGGACATAACCGCCGCCGGAATAGCTGGGTGCACTGCCCGGCTCGCGAACCAGTTGGAGCGGTTCAAATGTCTGCGACAGCTCAACAATATCGGCAGGCTGATCTTCCTCAGGGCTATAGCCGCCATAGCCATGGATATTGATTCCGGCGACATGCTGCAGCAAGCGGCGCACGGTCACGCCGCTGGCATCAAATTCACTGTCAGGAAGCGCGAAGCGGGTCAGATAGGGCTCAATGGGCGCGTCGAGATCGATACGATCATCCCGGGCCAAGGTCAGAACCGCCCAGACAGTCGCCGGTTTTGAGACAGACCCCAGATTGAAAGCGGTCTCACCGGTTACCGGTGCACCATCGGCCTGTGCCATACCGCGCCGCGCAGACCAGACGATTTCGCCATTGCGTAGCGCACCAGCAGCAACACCAGCGATTGAATAGTCCCGCATGGCCCGATCGAGCACGTCATCAAGCTGGGTCGCCATCTCCTGTTGCGAGGCATCGGGATCAATGCCTGTGAATTGGCGCAGGTCAGCCGCAATGAAAAATATCCAGCTCATTGCCGCCAGGCCGGCAACGAGACGGACGAGATTGAGAGTATGCATGCGTTCGCTTCCTTCTCTATAACGATATACCTTGTATTGCTATATATCTTGCTATACGTAAATACAAGGGATACCAATAGGCCCCTGAAACTGGCGAGGCTTCATGACGGACAAAACCGACAAGGTCGGCGTACTCGAGCGCTGGATTTCCCAAGCCCGCAAGGGGTATTTCGAGATGTTGTTGCTGGCACGCCTGCAGGCAGGACGCGCTTATGGCTACCAGATCGTCGCCAGCCTCAAACAGGTACCCGGCTTCGAAAACCTTGCCGAAGGCACGGTCTATCCCGTCCTGACTCGTATGAAGAATGACGGACTGGTGACGGCCGAATGGGTGGCGGAAGACAGCGGCGCACCGCGCAAATACTACACGACCACACCCTTCGGTGCCGACGTGCTCGCCGAGATGAAAGCGATCTGGGTGGCCATGAGCGCCGCGCTGGACGCACAGGAGTTGACGACATGACTAATAGTCTCGCCATCACAACGCATGAGGCCCGCCGCCTGTGGCAGGATTTCCAGCGACGCGTAGACTGGGCCAATCGTGATTTGGACGCCACGGACCGCGCCGACATTCGCGCCGAAGCGGCGACCCATATCCGCGACGCGATGGAGGCGCAGACCGAAGGCGATGAGGTCACCCGGTTGACTGCGGCCATGGAGAGCTATGGCACGCTTCCTCCCGCGCCACCGGCATGGCGCCAGCCACTTGCCGTCATCCTCCACTACGGTTCGATTCTGGTTCTCGGGGTCTGCGGGGTCTTTGTTCTGATTCTGCTCCACATGGCCGTGATGGAGATATTCTACCCGCAGGCCGTCGGCCTGTGGCAACATTCGCAGGGCGACTGGTCACTCTCCTACGAAGCTCAGGAGGGCGCGGAGGAAATCCTCGGCTCCTGGTTCATCCCGTCAATCCTGTTGTTCTGCGCGTTTGTTTCGGCCCTGCTCTACGCTCTGTGGCGTTTTGCAGTTGCACCAGCAGGTCGTGTCTCACGCTGGATGAAGGACTAAAGCGCGCTGCGAATTGACGCGCACGTCAGCATCCGCCTCACGTTGACAGCGGAGTGCTGTGACGGCAGTTTCCGCCATCTCATTGCAACGCATGGCGGACAGGGTCATTAGGCCCGTGCCACCGCCGCAGCCGGAGCCTGTCGGATGAAAATTCTCGTGCCCGTCAAACGGGTCATTGATTACAACGTGAAACCGCGCGTTAAGCCTGATCAGTCAGGCGTCGACCTCGCCAACGTCAAAATGTCCATGAATCCGTTTTGCGAGATCGCTGTCGAAGAAGCGATCCGCATCAAGGAAAAGGGCAATGCTGATGAAATCGTCGTGGTTTCAGTCGGCCCGCAACAGGCTCAGGAAACCATCCGCACCGCGCTCGCCATGGGCGCAGACCGCGGCATTCACATCGTCACCGACGAGACGGTTGAGGCGCTCGGCGTTGCCAAGCTGCTCGCCGCTGTCGTGGGTGAAGAAAATCCCGATATCGTCATCCTCGGCAAGCAAGCCATCGATGACGATGCCAACCAGACCGGTCAGATGCTGGCTGCGCTACTCGATTGGCCGCAAGGCACATTCGCCTCTGAGCTCGCGATTGATGGTGGATCGATCAAGGTCACGCGCGAAATCGACGGTGGTCTTCAAACCCTGTCGATGAATACGCCCGCCATCATCACCACCGATCTGCGCCTCAACGAGCCGCGCTATGCCTCGCTGCCCAACATCATGAAAGCCAAGCGCAAGCCCATCGATGCAAAAGCACCGGGCGATTACGGTGTCGATATTTCGCCGCGCCTGTCCGTCGTCAAAGTGACCGAGCCGCCCAAACGCGAAGCCGGCATCAAGGTCGAAAGCGTATCTGAACTGGTCGACAAGCTGAAAAACGAAGCGGGGGTTATCTAATGGCGTATCTCGTCGTCGCAGAACATGACAATGCCGCACTCAATGATTCCACGCGCGCCGCTGTTACCGCCGCCACCCAGATGGGCGGCGATGTTGATATTTTGGTCGCCGGATCCGGGTCAGCTTCCGTCGCAGACGCGGCCGCCAAACTCAACGGTGTCCGCAAAGTGCTGCACGCCGACGGCGACAGCCTGGCTCATCCCATCGCGGAAGCCATGGAAGCCCTGATCGTTCCCCTGATGGGCGATTATGACGGCGTGCTGGCTGTGGCCTCAACCGTGGGCAAGAATTTTGCGCCCCGTATCGCCGCGAAGCTGGATGTCATGCAGATTTCCGACATCACAGCCGTTGAAAGCGCTGACACATTCGTGCGTCCCATCTATGCGGGCAATGCCATGAAGACCGTCAAATCGTCAGACGCCAAGAAAGTCATCACGGTGCGCCCCACCACGTTTGAAAAAGCGGGTGATGGCGGTTCTGCCAGTGTTGATCCAATCGACGCGCCTGCCGGACCGTTCAAGTCCGAATTTGTCTCTGAAGAGCTCACCAAATCGGATCGCCCCGAACTGGGCGCGGCCAAAATCGTCATCTCTGGCGGACGCGGTATGGCATCGGGCGATAATTTCCATCTGCTCGACAAGATCGCCGACAAGCTGGGCGCAGCCGTTGGCGCATCTCGCGCCGCGGTAGATGCGGGCTTTGTCCCCAATGATTACCAGGTCGGTCAGACCGGCAAGGTCGTTGCGCCAGAGCTTTATATTGCCGTGGGGATTTCAGGCGCGATCCAGCATTTGGCTGGCATGAAGGATTCCAAGGTGATCGTTGCGATCAACAAGGACGAAGAAGCACCGATTTTCTCAGTTGCCGATTACGGCCTGGTCGCCGACCTGTTCAAGGTCCTGCCTGAACTCGATGAGGAATTGGGCAAGGTGGGCTATTAGCCAGTTAATTGACTCTGGAAGTGACGAAGCCCCGGTTCAAACGAGCCGGGGCTTTTTTTTATGTCAGCCCTCAAAAGCAGCCAGACCGAGCTGAACGCGCGTCGTGGCTGTCCGCATACCGCTCAACGCCGCCGGTGGATCGGCATCTGCAGGTCCGCGCATGGCCTGCAAGGCTGTCAGGGCCAGATCAAGTGACTGTGCGGCTTCGGCATTGGCATCTTCATATGCCGTTCGGCGCCCATCGAATGCGGCCCGCGCCGCCACAATAAAACCCCAGGCGTCCTGATACTCAATCACATCATCAACTTCGCCGTTTACGACGCCCTCGCCATACTCGACTCGGGCCAGTGCGATCAATGCTGACAGGCCTTCCGCGTGTTCGGACAAGGTTGCGGTTCCCATGGCCGCATCAAGGCGGGCAATGACAGCGTCATATTGAGTCTGAACATCATCGGCGTGACTGCCGTCTTGTGCAGCCAGGGCGAGACCTTCAATCGTCTCGGTCAGCTGGCGCCTCATTTCGTCATTGAACTGATCGGCATTTCCCGCGATGACCTCGACAATTGGATGCATGAAATGCGGACCACCTGCGACCGGGTCTCCCGCGTCGTAGAGCGCCTTGGCCACAGCCAAATGACCGCGCATCTGTCCGTAGACATAAACCCGGGCACCGCCCGCGCTCAGATCAGTGTTGGCTGCGCCGCCTTCACCGGCTTCACCGCCCTCTCCGCCTTCGCCGGAAACCGCTGCGCTCGACCCGGACTCGCCAGCTTCTCCAGCCTCACCACCTTCACCAGAGGGCGCGCTACAGGACGCCAGGCTGGCGCCCAGCAAGGCCGTTGAAAGATAAAGCCAGGGTTTGCGGATCGGCATGAGGAGGGCTCCAGACTTGAATGCGGATTGGATCGCCGCGACATTAGGCGAGACTCTTCCAAATGCAAATGGTTCTCAAACAGTCATGACACGCAAATTGATCGCGAACCTTCTGCAAGCCGACGAATTGGCTCTCATCGCCCAAACATGGTCGAAAATTGTTTTTGTCGATGGCAAATCAACGGCCGGGAAAAAAGCCGCCCGTGTCAAAGCCAATGAACAGGCGTCACGCGATGATCCCAGCGCCAAGGCACTCAAGGGCCTTGTGACCGACGCGCTGCGCCAGAACAGTG
>CAXBKM010000161.1:0-5097 GCA_963976265.1 uncultured Maricaulaceae bacterium | reverse complement strand
CTATTATTCGCGCAGCACCGGCAACCGGATTCGCATTGCTGTCACCGATGAAGCACGTCTGGCCGCCGGAACAGCGCCCGATATCCTGGCCGAATGGGGTGTCGAGGCCAATATCGATAATTTCGAAGGCATTGCTGTCGCGCAAATTGGCGGCGAAACACGGCTCTTCATTGTCTCGGACAATAATTATTCGAACGGGCAGCGAACATTATTGTTCAGCTTTTCCGTCGACGGGCTTTAGTCCTCGGCGGCCCAGACCACCACGCCATCGACAATGGTCATCACCGGTTCCACGCTCAGAATATCGGCTTCAGGGATGATCATGATGTCCTCGGAAAACACCGTAAAATCAGCGCGCATCCCGACGGCGATCTGACCCAATTCATCCTCGCGGAAACTGGCATGGGCGGGCCAGGCGGTGAACATGCGCAAGGCTTCCTGACGCGTCACAGCCTGATCGGGGCGCCAGTCTTCGGTTTGTGTCCCGTCAACGCCGCGCCGCGCCACCGCGGCATAAAACTCGATACGGGGATCGCCGCGCTCAACCGGGGCGTCGGAACCGCCGGCAATCACAACACCGCTGTCGATCAGGGCGCGCCAGGCATAGGCGCCGTCAAGGCGGTCAGACCCCAGTCGAGCGGGCGCAAAAAACAGATCGCCAATCGCATGGCTCGGCTGCATGGATGGAATGACGCCGAGCTCTGCAAAACGCGGAATATCAGCCGGGTCGACAATTTGGGTATGTTCATCGCGCCAGCGCGGATCGGCCATCGCCCATTGATCGCGGGGCAGGGCGGCCTGTGCGTCTTCAATCCAGTCGAGCAGCATCCGGTTGGCGCGATCGCCAATGGCGTGAATGTTCAACTGCACACCGGCTTCCAGTGCCGTGACCATGGCGGACAGGGTTTCATCTTCGTCGCTGGTGACAAGGCCGACATTCCCGGCATCGTCTGAATAGGGGGCCAACAGGGCCGCACCGCGCGAACCCAGTGCGCCATCCATATACATTTTGACGGCACGGGTGATGACGCGGCCATTACCGCCATAGCGTGGTGTCTGTGCGGCCAGCGCCGCCAGACCGTCCGGATTGACCGAGATATAGGTACGGATCGGCAGACGCCCTTCATCGGCCAAAGCTTCAATCATCGGTACATCGGACCATGGCACGGACATGTCGTGCGCGCCCGTCCAGCCATAGGACGCCATAACGGCGGCACCGGTCGCATAAGCGTCGCTGCGTTGTTCGCCGCTCATCTCGCCGCGCAAGCCGTAAATGGGGCCCATGGCCGCATCGATCAGCATGCCGGTTGGCTCACCCTCGTCATCATGCAGAATGTCGCCGCCTTCGGGTGCAATCGATTCAGCGGTAATTCCAGCTGCGGCCAGCGCCGCTGAGTTCGCGACCAGAGCATGGCCATCCGCGCGGACCAGAATCACCTGGCGATTTGGTGCAATGGCGTCGAGATCCTGCCGGTTCGGGAAACGCCCTTCTGGCCAATGGGTTTCAATCCATCCGCGCCCAAACACGAC
Source organism: uncultured Maricaulaceae bacterium (assembly GCA_963976265.1). Taxonomy (GTDB): domain Bacteria; phylum Pseudomonadota; class Alphaproteobacteria; order Caulobacterales; family Maricaulaceae; genus Hyphobacterium. The sequence goes on along the minus strand of CAXBKM010000161.1, from coordinate 3,567 downwards.
GCCGCCCGGGTCTACGCCTTCGGCAGCAACATAAAGCCAAGCCTGGAGGTCAGCGATGGATTCGATGCTGGAGAGATCATGCGTGGTTTCGCGCTGGCCGACACCCAGCACATGGACATGCGCATCGGTAAAGCCGGGATAGAGCGCAGCGCCTTCCAGATCGATAATCCTTGTGTCTGGACCCAGATAGCTCTGCACGCCCTGAACATCACCGGCATAGATAATGCGATCACCGCGCGTCGCCACGACATCGACCATGGGTGTTTCATCATTGGCCGTATGGATGGGGCCGCCCTGAAGAACCAAAGTCGCCGGTGGCTCGACGGTCAGGCCGTTTTCCGGTTCGCCCTGAGGTGAGCAGGCGGCGAGACCGAAGGCGGCGGCAAAAATGGCATAGCGCATCATGTGTGTCCCCAAACGACAGATTCGGCGTCTAGCGTAGCGGTGTCTGAGCAAAAGAAAAACGCCCGTCTTGCGACGAGCGTTTCAAATTCACAGACAATGAATTGCGCCAATCAGGCGGCGACAGCAGCCTGCTTCTTCTTCAGGGCGCGTTTGATCTTCATCGCGCGGGTCGAAAGATTGTCGTCCTTGGCTTTCATCAAATAGGCGTCGAGCCCACCAATGTGGTCAACACTGCGCAGGGTCTTGGCCGCAATGCGCAGCTTGTAGGTCTGGCCGAGCACTTCGGACGCCAGGCTGACATCGCAAAGATTGGGGAGAAAACGACGACGAGTCCGGTTTTTGGCGTGGGAAACATTGTTTCCGACAGCCGGACCTACACCAGAAAGTTCACAACGCCGCGACATGGCCATATATCCTTGCAGTCAAATTCGGTCGCGCAAATCCATTTGGATAAACGCGGGAGCGGGCGAGATACCCAAGGCGGGGCGTCGCGTCAAGCACTGCGCACCGGTCTGTACCGTTCATCTTGCAGATGGGTTCGCCGGTGTATACCTCAAAGACTGCCGGCGGGGCGATGGCAAAGCGTATTGGAAAGAGTCATTCCTATGAGCAAACTTGTATTGATGTTGGGGACAGCCCTTGCTGTGAGCACGCTGAGTGCGTCAGCGATCGCCGATGATGCGGCGCAAGGCCCCGTGGAGTCCGGGACATTGTTCAGCGCCGTCTATTCAGGCTCGGTGCTGATTTTTCAGGTCGCGAGCATTCAGGTAACCGGGCAGATGACCGAGACCGGCTATGGCGCGAATGCGCGATTTACCGCAGCGGGTCTCGCTGCATTATTTACAGACGCTGACATTGAGGCCACGGTCAGCGGCTATCATGACGCAGATGGGTTTCGCCCCTGGCACTACCGCCATCTCAATCATGCCAGTTCAAAGAATCGCACGATCGAAATCGACTTTCCCAATTCGGTTGCGACGCCGGACATCAATCCGCCCTTTGGATCCATGGGCGAGCCACCCGCCAGTCTCGAACAGCGCACCGGAGCCATGGATGCGCTGAGCGGCATGCTGTCGCTGGCGATGAGCGACACATCACAGGGCGATGCTGTCTGTGAAGGCCGCATACCAGTGTTTGACGGCAAGGCGCGCTATGATTTGCGGCTGGAAGCGCAGGGCACAGAGCGCGTTCGTACCCGGGCCTATCGCGGCGATGCCATTGTCTGCCACGCCTATTACGAACCGATTGCGGGCTATGATCCTGAAGACCAACCCTCGGCGAGCGATATTGCCGATCCGGTTGTGATGTGGCTGGCCCCGTTTGACGGTGGGCGGGTGAATTTCCCGGTGCGCATTCGGGCCAATGCCGGATTTGGCGGTGTGACCGTTGAAGCACGGTCGGTGACTTTCGAAAGACTCGGCTCACAGTAGACTGCAGCGACGAAACGCTGGCAGCGCGAAAGGGCTCCCATGTCGGTCTACAGGACGGTCACTGCGGTATTGGGCCCCACCAATACCGGCAAGACCCATCTGGCCATTGAACGCATGCTGGCGCGGCGATCGGGAATTATCGGCCTGCCGCTGCGCTTGCTGGCGCGCGAAGTTTATGACCGCGTCGTGCGCGAGAAGGGCAGCCCGTTTGTCGCGCTGATCACAGGCGAGGAAAAGATCATTCCGCCGGGCGCGCGTTATTTTGTCTGCACGGTCGAATCCATGCCCATCGACATGGAGGTCGCTTTCGTCGCGGTCGACGAAATTCAGCTCGCCGCGGACCCGGAACGCGGGCATGTTTTTACCGAGCGTCTGCTCAATGCGCGCGGCACTGAAGAAACCATGCTGCTGGGCTCTGAAACCATGCGCGGCCTGATCCAGCATCTGGTTCCCGATGCCGGCATTGAAACCCGCGAGCGGTTTTCAACATTGAGCTATGCCGGCCCTGCCAAGCTGACCAAACTGCCAAGGCGTACAGCCATCGTCGCCTTCTCGTCGCAGTCGGTTTACGCGATCGCCGAATTGCTGCGACGGCAACGCGGCGGTTCAGCGGTTGTGATGGGTGCCCTGTCACCACGCACGCGCAATGCACAGGTCGAGCTCTATCAGTCGGGCGCCGTGGACTATCTGGTCGCGACCGATGCGATCGGCATGGGTCTCAACATGAATGTGGAGCATGTGGCCTTTGCCGAGGACAGCAAATTCGATGGCCGCCGCCGCCGACCTTTGACACCGTCAGAGCTCGGCCAGATTGCCGGGCGCGCCGGACGGTTTCGAGACGATGGCCATTTTGGTGAAACCGGGCAGGTTCGGCCCTTTGATCCCACGATTGTCGCAGCAATTGAAAACCACAGTTTTCAATCCATGGACCGGCTCTACTGGCGCAATGAAAAACTGGATTTTGCCAGCCTGCCAGCCTTGCGGAAATCGCTCCAGCGACCTTCGCGAAACCCCGCTTTGCAACGCGTGCGGGATGCCGTCGATGAAAAGTCGCTGGATATTCTGGCCAAGGATCCGCGCATGGCGGACATCGCCCTGACGCGCGATGGTGTCATGCGTATGTGGGAGGTGTGTCGGACACCGGATTTTCGCAAGGTCACCGTCGATGCGCATGCGCGGCTGCTGGCCCAGATTTACACACGCCTGACCGGGCCGGGTGAGCGCCTCGATTCGGATTTCATGGCCGGGCAGTTTGACCGGCTCGACAAGATTACCGGCGATGTTCACGCCCTGTCGCAGCGCCTCAATCAGGTCCGCACCTGGGCCTATGTGGCGCACCGTCCCGACTGGACCGTCGATCCGGTGATCTGGCGGGCGCGGGCGCGCGACGTTGAGGACCGGCTTTCTGACGCGCTGCACGATACGCTGACCAAACGCTTTGTAGATCAACGCACCAGCGCGCTGGTGCGGGGTCTACGCGAGGATCGCGAGCTTTTGACCGGGATCGCAAAAGACGGTCAGGTCACAGTGGAAGGCCATGAAGTCGGGCGCATAGAGGGTTTGCGTTTCATTCCCGATATTGACGGCGCACAGCTGGATGCCCGCACGCTGCGCAATGCAGCCGAAAAGGCGCTGCGCCCCGAGGTCAATCGGCGCTTGGGCGCACTGGCACGGACCGACGCGGTCGAGATCAAATCTGATGGCCGTGTCTTCTGGCGTGATGGCCTGATCG
>CAXBKM010000160.1:0-5132 GCA_963976265.1 uncultured Maricaulaceae bacterium | reverse complement strand
ACGATATGGGGAGATGTCGCACTCGTCGATTCAAACATTGGTACGATGCCGAGTATGTCACCGATCTTTTCAACAAAACCACGCAGATTGATCGTTTCTGGGCCCGCGACATTGAATGTTCTGGTCCAGCCCTCAATCGCAGCTTTTGCGACAATATCGGCGATATCGCTGGCAAAGAGCGGCGAAAATTCCAGGCCGTTCTCGCCCGCAAGTGAAACGGCGTTTCCGGTCCTGACCCGTTCGATCAAGCCGGGAACCATGCGCTGGGTCTGGCCCGGGCCGTAGGGGAAGAATAATCTCAACCGGCTGATGGCCATGGCGCTCTCATAGGGCCGGGTCAAAAGTTCGGCCGCCAGTTTCGACGCACCGTTCAGGCTGGTTGGGTATAGCGCAGCGTCTTCACTCAGGCTTTGCTCATAGGGCTCATAGACCGAGCCGCTGGAAATATAGCAGAAGGTTTTGACGCCGCTCTGGGCAGCAAAGTCGAGCAAGCGTGCCGTCGATCCACAATTGACAGCATAGACATCCGGCGCGCCACCTGGAAAGTCTGTATAGCGCCGTGACTGGGCGGCATGAATAATTGCATCAAATTTGGGCAGGCTGGCGGGCAATTCGCCACTCAAATCCCATTCGACTATCGGGGCGGCAAGCTCACTTTTGCTGCCTGGGCGAATGGTGCAGACCACGTCATGGCTCTTCGCCAGGGCTTCGCGAATCCATCCGCCGAGATACCCGGTCGCTCCTGTCAGTAATATCCGCATGATCAGGCGCCCCTTGCGTCCGCTTATGCCGACGGTGGATCGACAAATTCGTCCATCCAGCTTTCCAGGCTCAGAAGGGACCAGATCAGCAGCCGCTTATTTTCTTCGCCACTCATATGGGCATCGACCAGTTTGTGAACCGATTTCGGGTCCATGAATTCATAGATCCGGCTTTGCGGGTCGTCGACGACGCGATTGACATAGTCAATGCTCTCCCCCTTGAACCAGCTGGCGTCCGGAGCCGAGAAGCCCTTCTTGACCGCATTGGCCACTTCGTCAGGAATATAATTGCTCATCAGCTTGCGCAGGATGAGCTTTCCGTCGCGGGTTTTCTGGAAATGCTTTTGCGACTTGCCGGGCAGATTTTCATCTTCGCGGACAACATCGGTCAAATTGCCCAACTTCAAATGGGTGGGCAGCTTCATGGCGAAATCGACAAGATCATTGTCGAGGAAGGGCACACGCGTTTCCAGAGAATGGGCCATGGACAGCTTGTCTTCCACTGTCAGCAAACCATGCAGGAATGTACGCGCTTCAAAATAGAGCGACTGATTGATGTAGTCTTCGGGACGCGCCAGCGCGTCCGGGCGGTCTGCAAAGACCTGTTTGAATATATCGACCGGCGACACATGTTTGACGTCGTCCCAGACCGGGTCGAGAACACTGCGAAGCTGGTCCTTGTTCAAAAGGCGTTGCCAGAAACCGTAATATTTCCCGATATAATCGTCAAAATCGGAATTGACGACGGCCCGGTAATACCGCCACGGATAGCCGGCAAAAATCTCGTCTCCGCCTGCACCCGACAGGACGACCTTGACGAATTTGCTGGCGAGTTTCGCGGCATAATAATTGGGATAGCTTTGGCCGACGCGCGGCTCTTCGAGATGGCGGCCAATGGCGGGCATGGCGCGTTCCATATCGCCGGCCTTGAGCACCATCTCGTAATGCTCGGTCTTGAAGCGATAGGACATCAATTCCGCGGATCGGCGCTCGTCAAAACCAAGCTCAACGCCCGATGCAGAGCTCAGGTCAAACCCAACCGTGAAGGAATGCATGTAGGGAATCGACGTCGCGGCAATCGCCGTGATCGAACCGGAATCCATTCCACCCGACAGGTAGGAGCCGACATCGACATCGGCGACGAGTTGGCGTGTCACGGCCTGCCGGAAAAGATGGTCGAGCTCTTCCAGATAGTCAGCTTCAGAGCGCGCGGTTTCAGGTTCCTGAAATGCATAATCCCAATAACGGTTGAAGGTCGGGGCCCGGCCATCGGCATGGACAGTCATGATGGTCGCGGCGGGCAGCATGCGCGCATGCTTGAAAATCGTGCGATCGGTGAAAAAATTCTGGAATGTCAGATATTCGACCAGGCCCTCGGCACACATCTCGCTCTTGAGGTGGCCACCCGCCAGAATCGCCTTGATCTCCGACCCAAAGGCGAATTTCCGGTCATTGTGAACATAGTAAAGCGGCTTGATACCGTAACGATCCCGCGCGAGCTGTAATGTCTTGTCGCGGCGATCCCAGACCGCCAGGCCAAACATGCCATTAAAGCGTTTGACCGCTGCTTCCATACCCCATTCGGCAATAGCTTCCAGGACGACTTCTGTATCGCCTTCGGTCCGGAAAACATGCCCTTTGGCGGTCAGCTGCTGGCGAATTTCGGCATAGTTATAGAGCTCGCCATTATAGACCATGACGAAGCGGCCACTGCCCGAAACAATCGGCTGCAGCGAGGCATCGCTCAGATCAATAATGGCCAAACGCCGGTGACTGAGCCCGCATGGGCCCTCAACCATTTGACCTTCGCCGTCCGGACCACGGTGTGAGATCGCGTCCGACATCGCCCGCAATACGGATTTGTCGGCGCTTTCACCGTTGAAATTTATGTAGCCCGCAACACCGCACATGACATGAAGCCGTTAAAGCTGGGCTTTGCGTTGGCGCGATTCAACTTCGTCAATATGCGATGCACGCCATTCGATGAGGTGTTTGAGGCCTTCTTCCAGACTGACTTCAGCGGTGAAGCCAATCTCTTCAGAGGCTTTCTTCGGACAACCGATGCGGTTGCGCACCAGCGTCGCCTGGCTGCGTTCCTTGTACTGGATGGCCTGGTTGGAGCCGGTCAGGTCGAGCAGCATCTGGGCCAGTTCTTTCAAGGTCGTGCGCTTGCCGGTGCCGACATTGTAAAAACTGTCGGTCGCTTCGGACTTCATGGCGCAGACATTGGCGCGGCCACAGTCGCGAACCGCGACAAAGTCAAACGCCTCGCTGCCGTCGCCCAGAATGGTTGGGCCTTCGCCGCGATCAATCGCATCGAGCATTTTCATTATCACAGCAATATAGGCACCGCGATAATCCTGACGGGGGCCATACACATTCATATAGCGCATGCCGGTATAGTTCAGGCCATAACGGTGGTGATAGGCGCGGGCCATGGCTTCGCCGCAAATCTTGGTCGCGCCGTAGAAATTCTGGTTATTGAATGGATGGTCCTCGGTCATCGGCTCCTGAACGGCATCGCCATAGACGGACGCCGATGATGACCAGACAAGACGGCTGACATTGTTGCGGACGCAGGCATCCAGCACATTGAACGTGCCTTTGACATTCACTTCAAAAGCCGAGCGCGGATAGTCATGGCATTGCAGGAGCCAGAGCGCGGCGAGGTGGAAAACACCATCAGCCTTGTCCAATGCGCTGTCGAGAATGTCGGTATGCAGGATATCACCGCCGACATCATGGATTTTGACGCGCGGATCTTTCAAGGCGTCCGCCAGGTTTTCATGCGTGCCGCGGACAAAATTATCATAGATAACGACTTCGCCGACATCGTCCTTGACCAGCTCGTCAACGACATGCGAACCGATCAGGCCAGCCCCGCCAATGACGACCAAACGTTTGCCGCGAATATCCATACTTATGCTCCTGAACCAATAATGCCCACACCAAGTCTGGCGCGTCATGTTTCGTGCTTGCAAGTCCGGGCCCTTCCCGGCGTGCGGGAGGGAATTAGCCCCTTACTAGGTGCCGACGCAACCGTAATTCCTGTTGTCTGATGAGCGAGACAGGGTCAGCGCATGGGTTCATAGACGGGCAAGCCTGACATCATGCGGTCGTAGACGATCTCATATCGCGCGGCGCAACTGTCCTTCGAGTGCCATTTCATGACGTATTTTCGACTGGCTTCAGCAGCCGCCTGGCGTTTTTCTGGATGGTCGAGCAAATCCTTGAGAACGTCATAAACGGTCGTTTCGTCGGCGTGGATAAGCGGGCATTCTTCAAGCGCACGAGATGCGGGCACGCCTTCGGGCTGCTCAGGTATGAAGCGGGATATGACCGGTAATCCGAGCGCCATACACTCGCGCGCGCTGGCGCCATAACGACCGTAATTGAGTTGGTCGACGACGATATCCGCCTGTACCTGATAGAATTTCATATCCTTGCTGGGCACGCCGGTCTTGAATACGAGGCGGGCTGGATAACCTTCGGCCTGAAGGCGCTCTACAGCGGCGATCACGGCGCCACTCCCCTTGATGTTGCGATCACTTTTGGCGCGTTTGTCAAAATTACCGACCGCGTGAAAGATCAATATCTCGCCAGGTTCGCGCTCGAATTTCATCTCATCAGGGACATCGATATTGGGCGCCCACATTTGCGTATCAACGCAATAGGTCAACGGATCGTAGTAAGAGCCTTTCGTGTGCCGCGACGTATCGGCAGGCCAGTCGACCTCGATGGCATTGAGGTCAAGCAATGATTCCAACATGGTGTTCTGCGCGCCCATTTGCGGATCGCCACAGACTTCCGGATGAAGTTGCCAGATGCATTTGTCACAGACACCGTCCGACGCCTTGTAAAGCAGGGACGGGCGCTGGCCGGTATTGCAGCCGCTGATCGAATGCCCAATTCTTACGCCGCGTCGTTTGAGCTCCAGCAAATCCCAGGGCACATCATCACGCGCTGGCGGCTGGTAGTTGACCTCGAACAGCGAGGCCAGTTCGGCTCCGTGAAAGTGAATAACCTTGAAGTGCTGCGCGACAGCTTCGAGCAAATCATAGGCCCGGGCTTTTCGCACCGAAGCCTGCTCATGCCACAAATTGAGGTCCTCGCCATGATAGAAGGGGGCATTCGCGCTGTCGGGCGATTCAAAACTGACGAGCTGGGCATGGAATCCGCGTTCGCGAAGTGCTGCCGCCAGGTGGAAAAAGTGATAATAGGACTGGTGCAGAAACAGCACTGATTTCTGGTCAGGATTCGCCGGTGCCAGAGATTCGACGAGAGATTGTTCCAATCGGGTATCGTCGCGCGTGGGAAGGGCGGGGATCCGGAAACCGCGCTGTCGCTTCCCACCTACAGATTTTATGTATT
>CAXBKM010000159.1:0-5143 GCA_963976265.1 uncultured Maricaulaceae bacterium | reverse complement strand
GCAATATCGAGGGTTTCACAGCCATCAAACGTCACCTGAAAGGGTGCGGTAATCGTGCGGGGCCGGTCATTCATCGCCGAGCTTTCGCTCGACAGTATTTCTGCTGACTGGCCCGGTTCAAGGCCGGTGAGTAGATCCAGTGTGGAGCTGGTATAGGTGCGCGACCGTGTCGGTGTCCCATCCGGCATCTGGCCCGCATTCCGTGTAAAAATGCCGGTTTCAAAGCTTTCCGGACGCGGCGGCGAGGGTGGGCGACTGCCGTCCACGCTCTCGAAATTATGGAGGAAACGGACATGATGTCCGTCAACCGATTCGATCTCCCGGACGATCTGAACCGGAATAGTCTCGTCCAGATGTGAAACGGCATAGGTGAACACCGCGCCGACGGGCGGCGGCGTATAGGTCGTGAGGGGCAGGCAAACTCCATCATCGGCGAATGCCGACGCGGACATACCAAGTGAAAGCGCAATTGTAGCGCAGGCAAGATAACGCACGACGTGCTGCCTCTCTATACTCATCGACCAGTATTTTCGATGCTATTTCCTATTCAGGGAAGCAGGCATAGGCACAACCAAAGGTGCATCCATTATAGCAAGCCGCTTCGCCATCCGGATCGCCGGCCCAGCCATTTGCGCAATATGCAGCACAAGCGCTGACACAACCGGTACACCCGGCCCAAACAGACGTGCTGAGCATCAAGGCCCCGATCACGCCGACAGCCATTCGATAAACTTTCATCGTCACTCTACCCCTGGATGCAACAAATAGGAGCAGCTATTAAAGGCAATCTTCAGGCAAAGGTAAACAAAAAGTTAACAGTCAGCGCAGGCGTTCACGCAACTAGCTGTAAAGTCAGATTTTTTGTGAAATGGCGATGGCCGTTCGGCATCCCGCTCCGATCAGTGCGGAGAGAATCGGATAGCCAGGCGCGTCCTTTGCCCCCTCGTCGATCGCCAGATCGCGGTGGGCAATTTCCTCATCGCGAAACTGCACAATGGAGGCCTGAAATTCCGGCTCGTCCATATTATCCAGTTCGGCAATCTGATCGGCATAATGCTGCTCGATGACGTCCTCGACGGCCTCGGTGCAGGCATGAGCCGCCTTTTCACCCATCAAGGCTGTTGCCACACCCAGCGCATGTCCGGCGACATTCCACAAAGGGGCCATCAAGGTGGGGCGAACATCACGCTCGGCAATCAGTGTGTCGAAGGTTTCGAGATGATGCTGTTCGTCGTCTTCCATGATTTTGAGCTGGCTGGCGATGCGCGCCTTCGATCTTATGCGGGAAAACACGGCACGCTGGCCCTGATAAATCGTCACCGCACCATATTCGCCCGCATGATCGACACGGATCATCTCCCGCAGGCGCTTGGCGTCGCGGCGTGTGCCGGGCATCGCAATGGCTTTGCGTTCAAGCATCGGAGCGCCATGCGGCGAGCACGGAAATAACAGCCAGCCCGGCAGACAGGAGCGCATTATATCCGGCCATCGAAATGCCGAACAGGCGCCACGCCGCCTCGTCACACAGGACGATGGGCGCGCCTGTGCCGCCCAACATGGCGTTGAGCTCATCCATCGAGACATCAACCGATCCGGCTGTCGTGCACGAGGCGGGCCCGGCCCACCAGTCATATTCAATCCCGGCATGCCAGCCGGCAAAGCCCGCTGAATAGAGGAAAGCACCCAAAAGTATGAAGCATGCGAATGGCGCGTATTTTCGCAGGCCCGGACGAAAGGCCATCAGACCGCCTGTCACCAGACCGATTCCGATAACGGCCCAATGGTAATGCCGCTGGTCATAGCAAAGCGCGCAGGGCTCATAGCCCAGCACATATTGAAAAAACCAGGCGCCGCACAAAATCAGGAAAGACGCGGCAGCAGCCAGAAACGGCCATTTGGTGGCGGTGAAGTAGCGATTGATCATGGTCAGAACGATAGGCGGGTTGAGGTCAAAGGAAAAGCGCGCAATGCGCCGCAGGTCAGCCGCCGCCATTCACAAGTCCGCGACCAAACTCAATGATCGCATAGATCAAGGCCGGACCACCGATCACCAGCAGGGCGATCCATGCCGTTCCCAACAACAGGCCAAGCAGGATCAACAAACCATCGCGTGTGATCAGACCCAGCGCGGCAATGGCCGTCGCGATGCCAGGTGTCGAATTGGTCAGGGGCAGGGGCACCAGAACCGAGGCACAGAACAGGCAGAAAAACCCGCCGGCAAAACGTTCTGCACCCGCGCCCGACAGGAATAAGAGCCGGGGCCGGGCCAGGCGTTCCAGCCAGCCAAACCATTTGCGACCGCTGCGTGCCATACGTTCCAGGCCCGATTTGTCGAGGCGGCGCGCCGCGAATTTTTCCGGCAACCAGGGCTCGCTGCGCCCGGCAACCATCTGCCCGGCGAGGACCAGCATGGGCAGGGCGACGATTTGCGGGATGACATAAAGAAACGGAATACAGACCGGCAGCGCCAGAGCAAACAGGATGACGCCAAAGGCGCGTTCGCCGAGCGCATCGACAAACTCACCCAGAGTCAGCCCGTCATCGGGCGCATTGCGGGCAATGTCCTGCAGGGCCCGGATCAGGCCGCGTCCGGTCTCGTCATTCATAAGGCGTCATTCCTGTCGCTTCACATTCTTATCTAGCCGCGAAATCCTTTCTGAAACGATAGGGTTTCTCAGCCATCCTGCACCGACCACACAGTTTACAGTGAAGCGAGGCTTTGCACTCATCGCAGGCTTGTTGTAGTCACCCATGCGTGGTTCGGGGATGTGGCGGAATTGGTAGACGCGCGGGATTCAAAAGATTTTGTATTCAAAATTATAGATACAAAAAACATAATAAAAACAACGCGTTAAGCACACAATTTTCAAATTGCATCTCCCCAAAACTCTTACGCATGTGTTACACATAAATTTGCTCAATTACGCAACTTCTGGTAATGTTGCTGTATGACAAATAAACACACGTTGTTTGGTGGGAAGCTTCACCTCTATAAGCGCGAGAACAGCAAGCTCTGGCAGTGTTCTGCCTATTTGAAGGGCCAAAACCGGCGAAAAAGTACCGGCGAAGAGAGCCTGTCGCTCGCGAAGGAAATCGCCGAGGATTGGTATCTCGGCTTGAGGGGGCGTGCGCGAGACGGTCTCCTTAAAAACGAAAAATCCTTCAAACACGCTGCGGAGCAATTCAGGCGTGAGTATCTGGTCATCACGGAAGGTCAGCGAGCCGAAACGTACGTAACCGGAATGATGAGGAAGCTGGATAACTACATCATCCCCTACTTCGGCACCCGAGGGCTTTCTGAAGTTACCGCTGGGCTCATCCAAGAATACCGAATCCATCGGCAATCATTCTCGGTCAAACGGCACAATCAGAAGAAGGAGCATTCGGGGAAGCGGCCGCATCATAATACAATCCACCAAGAGATTGTCGCGCTGCGCCAAGTTCTCAAAACGGCAGTGCGCCATGGATGGCTCGATAGATTGCCCGACTTGTCCCAGCCCTACGCGACGAACAAGAAAATTACCCGACGCGCGTGGTTCGCGCCGGACGAGTACAAGCGACTATATGAGGCAACGCGCCGGCGCATTGGTGTCGCTACGCGAAAGAACCACCGCTGGTCGGCAGAGCAGTTGCACGACTACGTGCTGCTCATGGCCAATACCGGTCTCCGGCCAGATGAAATCAAGCGGCTGGAGTATCGCGACGTCGAGATCGTGGAAGACCAAGACACTGAAGAGGTAATTCTACTTATTTCGGTGCGTGGCAAACGAGGCGTTGGGTACTGTAAAAGTATGCCGGGTGCGGTCAGGCCATTTGAGCGACTTCAAAAGCGAAACAGCGGCGCACCCACGGAGCTGTTGTTCCCGAAGAGTCATAATGAGCTTTTGAATTCGATCTTGGATGAAGAGGATCTCAAATTCGATCGCGAAGGGCAGCGCCGAACCGCCTACTCTTTGCGCCATACCTACATCTCAATGCGCCTTTCCGAAGGAGCGGACATCTATCAGGTTGCGAAGAATTGCAGGACGAGTGTCGAGATGATCGAGAAGTATTACGCCGCCCATATCGCAAACAGCATTAATGCAGCCGCAGTAAATGTGAGAAAAATCAAGAAAACGAAAAGCAAAGAAAACTAATTATTGCAATTTATTCTCACTAACATATATTGTTGCCTTCATTTGGAACTAGTGTAAACACGGTCCCACTCGTGCGGGTGTGGCGGAACTGGTAGACGCGCCAGACTCAAAATCTGGTGTCCCTAGGACGTGTCGGTTCGAGTCCGACCACCCGCACCATCTTCATTTCACTCAGAAAATCTTGGCGGAAAGAGAACCCTTTCCGCACCAGAGCTGCGCCGTTGGCGCGATGAAAGCTCTGCCTATGAACTCCCAGGAAACGTCGAGAATAGCTTTGAGGCATGCTCAAAGTCAGACGTTCAATCTGCGCCGCTATCGAGTGGATACATTTCCGGCTAGCGAGTGGCGGCGATAGCCGTAGCGGGGAAGAGAATCCTTTGGCCTCAAGGCCATGCGGGTTTGGGGCTCTCCGGCCGCACTATTTCATTTCAAACAGCAATAGGATCTGGTTCCGTCGCCGTAAGCAGATCAGCTCCGTGAATCCGAATTCACCGGCCTTACAATTGGAAACCTGCCGATCCGGCTGAGCTAGGCGCAACGCCTGCGGAGAGGTTTCTTCGCCATGAGCTGCGCTCATTTCCCCGCCCACCCAAGAAACATCCCCTGCAACGTCGCTCCTTCGAAGCGCCTCTGACGAGGTGCGCCGCTCAGCCGGTGTCGGCCTCTCGCTCTCCAACGGGCCGTGAATGAACACGGTTTCAAACAGGAGACAGATCAATGACGACCAATTTTGAACCACGTATCTATGTTGCCTGCCTGGCGGCATACAATAGTGGCTACCTGCATGGTGCCTGGATCGACGCCACCCAGGGCGTGAGTGAGATGCAGGATCAAGTGAACTCCATGCTAACCGTATCGCCTATCGCCGGCGCTGAAGAGTATGCGATCCACGACTATGAGGATTTCGGTGGTGCCTTCATTAGCGAGTATGCCGGCCTGCCAGACGTGTCCGAGATCGCCTCGTTTCTCGCTGAGCACGGCACGTTAGCAGCTGTCACACTAAAGGA
>CAXBKM010000158.1:0-5150 GCA_963976265.1 uncultured Maricaulaceae bacterium | reverse complement strand
TCGATGAAATCCGTCCAGTCGCGCTCGAGCAGGTCAAATGCCGTGTCCACAACCGAGGCGAGCGGCCCTTGCAACCAGCGCTGCTCCGGTGTTGAAAAACCGAGCTTGCGACGGCGGCGCAAAATGGGTTCGGGGACGACCCCCTCCAGCGCCAGGCGCAGGACATGCTTGGTCTCACCATCGGCGATTTTGGCGCTGCCCGGTGTCTTGAAGGCGATATCGGACACCTCTGAATCGAGATAGGGCAGGCGTGATTCAATCCCGAACGCCATCGAGTTGCGATCTTCATAGCGCAGCAAGGAGGGCAAGGAGAGCGATCCCGTCATCTGCCGTATCAGACGATCAAAGCGGGACGAGCCTGTTGCGGCTGGCAGATCAGGGGGTGAATGGCTAGCGACCGGCCAGGGTTTGGGCGGCCAACTGCCTTTTGCGCGTCCAATCAGCTTGCGCGCGGCTTGCGGCAAGACACTGGAATAGGTCGCGCGTATCAGCTCATGCTTGGAAAAATCACTATCATCGGCGCACAAAGCGTCGACGACATTATTCCACTCGCCCAATTGCCCGGCCATCGCCAGATCGGCGAGATGTGGCCCGGCCATGCCGGGATAACCGCCAAACAATTCATCGGCGCCCTGACCATCCAGCATGGCCTTCAATCCCGCCTCGTGGGCTGCCTTGAATACGAGATGCTGGACCAGAATTGATGTTGAGGCGAAGGGCTCGCCCTGATGGCGCAGCGCGCCGGTGAATGCGTCACGAACCTCATTATCGCCGGGCATGACCGAGACCCGCTCAATCGTCGCCTGTTCGTCCACCATGTCGACGAAGGGGCGTTCCGAAATTGACTGGCCGGATGGCGTGGTCTCATCGAATATCGCCGAAACGCAAAGGATCGGATCCTTGCCGCGATCGCGGTCCGCAAGCAAAACGATTCCGCTGGAATCAAGCCCGCCTGACAGGCAGGAACCGACTTGAACATCCGCGCGCATGCGAAGACGCACCGCAGTCTCTAGCGCCGGTTTAAGCGCTTCAGCGGCCGTTTCGGGGCGGGCAAGCGCCGCGTCGAGTTTGGGCGCAGACCACCAACGCATGGGTCGAATCATTTGATGACCGGGTTCAAGCGGTGCCGAGAGATCAATTTCCGCAAGATGGCCGGCGGGCAGGCGATCTATGCCTTCAAAAAAAGTCTCATCGCCCCAATCGGTGGCTCCGGCATTGATAAAGTCGGCAGCGACGCGCTGGTTCAGCTTGGGCCCGTCCGGCATTGCCGCCAGCAATTGCGGGATTTCAGACGCACAGGCGAAATGCGTTTCACCCCGGTTATGCCAGTGCGCCATATGAAGCGGCTTTTCGCCAAACCGGTCTCGCGCAAGGATGAGCTCGGCACGTTTTGTGTCATGCAGGGCGAAGGCGAACATGCCATTGAAGCGCGCTAGCGCAGATTTGCCCCATTGCGCCCAGGCCGCGAGCAGGACTTCGGTATCGGTTTGCGTCGCAAATATGTGGCCCAGGCCTTCGAGCTCGGTTTTCAGGCTTTCAAAATTATAGATCGCGCCATTGAAGACGAGGGTGAAGCGGCCATCAGCCGAGATCATCGGCTGGCTGCCGGCATCGCTCAGATCATAGATGGAGAGCCGTTTATGGCTCATGACCAGCGGTCCAGCGGCTGTATCGAGACGGGCTTCGCCCGCGCCATCGGGGCCTCGATGGTGTGCCGCGTCCAGCGCGTCTTGGGGCGGGATAAATCCGACCGAGGTCCAAATGCTACACATGGCGTGTTTCTATCCGATGCGAGGCCAATTAGAGTCTTCATATCGGGCTTTCGCAGGTTGGAACACCACCCATGAACAATGGCAAGCAGACAGGATCGCAGGGGCGCGTGCTCTTTATGGCGATGTATCTGGTGCCCAATGATGCCCGTTTCCTGAAAACACGCACTGCATTGGAGCAAGCTGGATTTGATGTGTCGGCCATCGTCCCGCACATGCCGGGCATAGCCGTGGCCGAGGATGTCGGCCTCATTGAGCCCGGCCCCTTGTCAAAACTGGTTGCGATTTTCAGCCGTCTGCCCGTGCTGGGCCGGTTTGCCAGTGCCTGGATGGCGCGTCGCCGGATTCGCGGTTTGGCGATTGGCGCGCTGCGCGCCAATCCTGATGTCATAATCGGCTACGATCCTGAAGCCATGCCCGGCGCGATCCGGGCCAGTGCGCTGACCGGCGCGCGCCTCATCTTTGACGCGCATGAATATCACAGCGCGGAAGATCCCGATCATCCCGCGCGGGGTAAATGGGTAGAAAGGCTTGAGGCCCGGCTGAATCCTCATCTCGATGGATTCGTGACCGTCAATAAATCCATTGCCAGGCTGTATGCGCGCGATGGCCGGATAACCAGGCCTGCATTGGTGGTTCGCAACTCAGTCAATGCCTTTCCCGCTCACGATGGTGTGGACCGGCTGCGCCCGGCATTGGGTGTTTCGCCCAATGAAAACGTGCTGCTCTATCATGGTGCCTTGCGACCCATGCGCGGATTGAATCAACTGGCCGAACTCTCGCATTGTCTGCCGGAAGGCTGGACGATCGGCGTGATGGGCGAGGGCGATCTGCGCGGCGAAATCGAGGCGGACGCCAATCGCGAACGGTTCCGTGTCATCCCGCCCGTGCCGCATAAGGACCTGCCGTTCTGGCTAACATCGGCGACGCTCGGCGCCGTCCTGTATGAGGGTGTTGGTGAAAACCAGATCAATTGTACACCCAACAAGCTTTGGGAATATGCGGCTGCCGGCGTGCCAATCCTGGCGCGCGATTTGCCGGAACTGGCCAGTGCGGTTCGAACGGGCGGCATGGGCATTTTGATCAGTGACGACCAGAATGTCCGTGATATCGCTGCCAACCTGTCTGATCTTGATGATGACTGGTTGGCACAAGCGTCGAAAGCGGCGCGCAAATTTGCCCTCGAAAACAGCTGGGATATCGAAGTGGCCCCGCTGGTTGATCTTGTACGGGAACTCGCCGAAAACCCGGTTGGGGACAGGGGCAAGGCATGACATCTGGCGGATCAGAACGGCAAAGCGCCTACATCCCGGCATTGGATGGTTTGCGGTTTGTCGCTTTCTTCCTCGTCTACATGCATCACAGTTTTTATACGCGTTCAGATGCGCTGTCCTTTTTCCAGGGCAATATGTGGTTCGGCGTCGAGCTGTTTTTCCTGCTCAGCGGCTATCTGATTACGCGCCTTCTATTGAAGGAAAAACGCGATACCGGGACGATTTCATGGAAGCGTTATGGCATTCGGCGAATCCTGCGAATCTGGCCGCTCTATTTTGCCATGATCCTCGTTTTTTCCGCGACAGGCTGGTTCAATTTCGAAGAAAACTACCTGCCGCATTTCCTCAGCTTCATCACATTTACCAATAATATTCATTCAGCTTTTTCCGGATGGCCCAATGCGCCGGTTATCAGTCCGCTCTGGACGATATCCAGCGAGGAGCAATTCTATCTGACGCTTCCCGTACTGGCAGGCGTGGCCATCGTCTCGCGGCGCTATTTTGCGGCCATCGCGCTGGCATGGTTAACGGTCGCTCTGGTTTTTCGTTTCGTTATGGTCCTGGAGGAGATTCCCTATCCGGCGATCTGGGTCCTGACCCCGGCCAAGCCTGAAGCCTTGCTGGCGGGTGTCGCCTTTGCCGTTTTCGAAAAGGAAATGCTGTCATTTCGGTGGAAATGGCTGGTTATGACGGCCCTTGCTGGGGTCTCGGTCTGGATACTCTTCTTTACCGGGCTTTTGTGGGAGCCCGGCCTGCATCAGACATGGCTTTTCTTCGGCAGTGCGGGTCTGGCGCTCGCCATGCTGTGGGCTGTGCGAACGATGCCGGTCATTGCCGCGCCGCTGGCCTGGAAACCCATTGCCTATCTGGGGCGGATCTCATTCGGGCTCTATGTCTTTCACCGATTGTCCATGTATCTGACCGACGCGATTATTCCGCAAATCTATGACCGTGACGCCGTTACAGCCAATGGATGGGTGCAGGCCGATACTTGGCTCTGGCTACAGGGATTTGTCATCGTCCTTGGCGTGACAATTGTCTTTGCTGTTCTGTCCTATGAATTTTTCGAAAAGCCCTTCCTCAAGCTGAAAACCCGGTTCGAGTTTATCGAAGGTCGCCCCGTCTGAGCGGCAGAGAATTTGCACTTGCCGATACCGACTCCGCGCGGGATAACCAGCGCGAATTTCTTTTTACAGGGAAGGGACACTCCCATGAGTTACTGGGCACATGAAACGGCCGTTGTTGATGATGGCGCTGAGGTCGGTGAAGGCACGAAGATCTGGCATTTCGCCCATATTCTGCCGAACACGATTGTCGGCCGTCAGTGCTCGCTGGGGCAGAATGTCATGGCCGGTCCGGGCGTCGTGATCGGTGACAAGGTCAAGGTCCAGAACAATGTTTCCCTCTATAAGGGCGTCACCCTGGAAGATGGTGTATTCTGCGGCCCGTCCTGCGTGTTCACCAATGTCCTTACCCCGCGCGGCTTTGTTGAGCGCAAGGCTGAATTTGGTGAAACCATTGTTCGGCGCGGCGCGACGATTGGCGCCAATTCCACGATTGTCTGCGGCGATCCCAATGGCAAAACCGAACTGGGCGAGTATTGCTTCATCGCGGCCGGAGCGGTCGTCGTCAAAGACGTGCCCGCACATGCGCTGATGGCCGGCGTACCTGCCAAGCGGATTGGCTGGGTTAGCCGCGCTGGCGAAGTCCTGAAAAGCGATCTCGTTTGCCCGCGCACCGGCGAGCGTTATGAAGAGCGTGACGGTCAGATCTCAATCATCGAAGAGGTCGAACAAGACAGTCCACACCTCTAACGTCGAAGGCAGGCAGGTGAGAATCTGATGGAACAGGTCGAGTGCATTGTGCTGGGGGCAGGCGTTGTCGGTCTGGCCGTGGCACGGGCCCTCGCCCTGCGCGGTCACGACCCCATCATCATTGATGCCGGGCCGATCATCGGATCTGAGACCAGTTCTCGAAACAGCGAAGTCGTTCACGCCGGAATTTACTATCCCAAGGGCAGTCTCAAAGCGCGTGCCTGCGTCGAGGGAAAGCACCGCCTCTATCAGCTTTGCGAAGACCGCGGCGTACCGTATCGGCGTTGTGGCAA
>CAXBKM010000157.1:0-5158 GCA_963976265.1 uncultured Maricaulaceae bacterium | reverse complement strand
GCCGGGGCCGGATATTCTCAAACCCGGTATTGCCTTGGCGGGCGGCGAATTGGGCGCGGTTGAGGCGCGGCTTCGCGCCGAAGCCCGCGTTGAGCATTGCCTGTCGCGTCAAATCGAAACCCGTTTGAAACCCCTTATTGCGCTGAAAGCGGGTGTCACGTCGGGCCGTCTGTCAGGCCTTGCCAAGGGCATTGCCTGGCGCATGGTTGAACAGGGCGGGGCACTGCCACGGCGCGACATGGCCGAGGATGTGCACGCGCTATCGCCCAATGAGCGACGCGGCTTGCGTGCACTGGGCGTTCGTATTGGTGAGCACGCCATCTATCTGCCTGCACTGATCAAGCCCGGCCCGGCTCAATTGATCGCAACGCTGCGCGCCTTTGGTCCGCGCGGAACATCAACGCCTTTCCTTCCCGCGGCGGGACTCGTCAGCGTGCCCCATGATACAGGGCGCAGCGACGCTGATTATGCGGCGTCCGGTTTCCTGCATGCGGGACCATTGGCCGTGCGCATGGATATGCTGGAGCGCCTCGCTGATCTCATTCGCGATGCCATGACGGCACGAAAATCGCGTGACTTTGAGCTCGCGCCCGCGATGACGGCGTTGCTCGGCTGTTCACTGGCTGATTTGCGCGGTGTCTTGTCGGCATTGGGCTATGTTCGCTCCAAACGCGGCGACGACCCCAAAAAGGCAATCGGTGAAACATGGCGGCGCCGCCAATACCGGTCCAAACCCGAATCCGAGAGCCCGCCGACCAATGCCCACTCTCCGTTTGCCGCGCTCTCTGCATTGAAACGTGAGACACCGCCCCGCCGTCCAAAGCGACCATCATCGCGGCGCAAACCCAACGCCGCCAAAAAGGCACGATCTTGAGCGCGGATGAGCAGACAAGCACAGAAGGCCTGCGTCTTGATGTCTGGCTTTGGCGCGCGCGGTTTTTCAAGACACGAACAATCGCGACACAGTTTTTGGGTAAATCACGGACGCGGCTGACGCGGCATGGCAGCACGCGGATTGTCAAGAAGCCCGGCACGATGGTTTTCCCCGGCGATCAGCTGACGCTTCCCCTTCGCAAGGGCCCTGTTCGGATTACGGTCCTGGGCATGGGCTATCGCCGCGGTCCATCCCAAGAAGCCCGCGCGCTTTACGAAGGGCATGATATGGGCGTAGGAAAGAGCGCATGTTCGACGCAATCAAACAATGGCTGAGCCCGCAGGATGCGACGCCCCATGCGGAAATTGACCCGCAAGTGGCTGCGGCAGCGTTGCTGGTTGAGGCCGCCTTGTCAGACGGTATCTATGCCGACGTCGAGGAAGAGAGCATTCGCGATATATTGAGTCGGGTCTTTGAACTGGACGAGGCCGAAGCGGCGCGCATTCTGTCGATTGCTGAAGAACTGGCCGAAGACGCCGCTGACCACCATCGTTTCACCAAAGTGGTCAAGGCCTGCATGCCCAAGGCAGACCGCATCGCCCTGGTCCAGAATATGTGGACGGTAGCGCTGGCCGACGGCGAGAAATCCGCATTTGAAGAATCTTTCATTCGCCGCGTCGCGCCCTTGCTGGCGGTGGATGACCGCGAACGCGTCTTTGCCCGGTCGCGCGCAGAGGCCGCAGCCCGCAAACGTTGACAATTGCGGCTTTGAAACGCATGTCCGGCATCAGATAATCATGGCCGATTGAGACTTAAGCGATGACCTATATCGTCACTGATGCCTGCGTACGCTGCAAATACATGGACTGTGTTGAAGTCTGTCCGGTGGATTGCTTCTACGAGGGCGAAAACTTCCTCGTCATTCATCCCGATGAATGCATTGATTGCGGCGTTTGCGAGCCGGAATGCCCGGTCGAGGCGATCAAGCCCGATACCGAGGATGATCCGGACGGAAAATGGCTGGAAATCAATTCGAAATACGCCGCCATCTGGCCGAATATCACGCTGATGGGCAAACCGCCTGCGGATGCGGCAAAGTTTGAAACCGAAACCGGCAAATTCGAAAAATACTTTTCCGAAAAGCCCGGCGAGGGCGACTGATCCTAGCCGTTGTGAACGGACAATAGCGGGACACGCGCCGCGCGCACCGCCGGGATCAAGCCACCGACAAAACCGACAATCATCGCCAGCACGACCCCATTGATGACCGATTGCAGGGTCACATCAAATGAAAACACGACCTGCGTGAATCCGCTCCCCAATGTGGATGCGCTGATCCCGTTGAACATCAGATAGCTCACGCCAGCGCCCACCAATCCGCCAATGGCTGCCAGCATCATGGATTCGACCATCGTACCGATAAACGCAGCACCGCCGCTAAATCCGATAGCGCGGAGTGTTGCGATTTCACGCGTGCGGGCATCGACCGAGGAATACATCGTGTTCCATGCCCCTGCGAGAGCGCCAATGGCCATGGCGATCGCCAGTGGCCAGCCCAGATACATGATGAGGTCAGACGTTCCGCCCGCCGAGCTGGCGAAGTATTCCTGTTCTGATGACACATCGAGATTGAGGCGTGGCTCGTCGGCGACATAGGTGCGCACATCCTCAATCGCTTCGGGTGAGGTCAGGCGGGCACGAACCGATTGAACGCTGGTACCGCGTTGATAGAGGTTTTGCAGAACGCCGATATCGGTCCAGATTTCAGATTCCGCCAGTGAGCCGCCAGTGGAGAATATTCCGACAACAGTCCATGTATTCGTGCCGAGGCGGATTGGGTCGCCCAGTTCAAAACCCTGAAATTCCCGCAGAACGCTGGCGCCAACCACCAATTCTCCGGCACCCGGTGAAAACATGCGCCCGTCGATGATTTCAAAGCCGGCGCGAAGCTGGGGGGCTTGTGCTCCGACGCCGCGCAGCGGCAGATTGGCTTCGGTTTGAGACGACCGCTTGATCCCGTCTACGATCACAAAAAGCTCGCCGGAGACGATGGGTGTTCCGTCGGCAGCCGCTGCAATGCCGGGGCCTTCCTCGATCAGCCGAACATCATCGCGCGACAGGCCGCTGTTAAGCTCGGCCTGAGATCCGGCTCGCAGAAAGACGGCAATATCGTCCTCGCCTGATCCGGCGACGGTGGCGCGGAAACCATTGGCCATGGCCAGAAAGCCCATCAGGACGGCGACGACCAATGCGATGGAAAAGATTGTTGCGAGAGACAATCCCAAACGCTGTGGGATAGAGCGCAAATTCAGCATTGTGACGGCGGTGGATTGTTTGAACATGATCGTGGCCTCAATTCTTTCCAAGCGCTTCGACGATACGAATACGCGTCGCATTGATCGCCGGGATAATACCGGTGATTACGCCCAGCCCGATCATCAGGGCCAGAGCCGTCAGAACGACGCTCATCGGCATGGCCAGACCCGGCAGGAAACCGGCCAGCGCTGCTGCTGCACCCGTGACCATGAGCGTTGCCAGGCCCAGTCCGATAAGGCCGCCTATCAAACTTAGAAGAATGGATTCGCTCAGAACCATGCGAAAAATCCGGCCCTCATTGAAGCCCAGTGTTTTCATGACGGCGATTTCCTTGGTGCGTTCATTGATCGCCATGACCATTGTGGTTCCAACGATCATCAATATGGTCGCAAACGCCGCGCCGATCACCAACACCAAAACCAGCGCAATATTGCCGAATTGCTCAAGGAAGGCCTGATTAAACGCGGCCTCTGTTGAGGTTTCGGTTTCGGCGCTGGAATTGGCAAATAATGCATCAATATCGCGGCCCACGCGCTCGTTGATGGACGGATATGTCGTGTTGACGATCATCCAGCCAAGCTGGTCGGTATTGAAGGCCAGCGCCTCATTATAATATTCATAGTGAAACATGGCGTAATTGGCCGGAACCGTGGCTTCATCGCCATCAAAGATCGCGCATATGTCAAATTCCCAGCTGCTCGACCCGTCGGTCTTTTGCCAGATATTGGAAAGCAGCGGAATTCGGTCACCCAGAGACCACCCAAACTGTGTTGCCAGGTCCGCGCCGACTGCGAGGCAAGTGCGTGTATTGAGAAAGGCTGTGCGCTGCTCGTCGGGCATGACGAGCTCGGGATAGGCGGCCAGATAGCTTTCAGGATCGACCGCAAAGGACTGCACGAAATTGCGCGGTTCCTGATAATAGCCGCCAAACCAGCTCGCATGGCTGACATTTTCAACGCCTTCGACCTGCTGTACCCGGCCCCAATAGGCAAAGGGCATTGATACCGTGAAATTGATCCGGTTGACCGTGATCAGACGGTTGGCGGCCGCAACGTCCACCCCGGCGGTAAAGACGGTGTAGAACGCGCCCAAAGCGCCAAAAATCAGGAAGGCGATCATGATCGAGACCATCAGAAGGATGGCGCGCAATTTCTTGCGGAACAGGCCTTTGCGGATCAGCGTTGCGTCATTCATGTGCGATCGCCTTTTTCAACAAAGCGACCCTTGTCGAGGAAGAGTTCGCGGCGCGCATATTTTGCGGCCGCTGGATCGTGCGTCACCATGATGATGGTCTTGTTGAGATCCTTGTTGAGTTCCTGAAGCGTACCCAAAATTTCATCAGCCGAGTTGCGATCCAGATCCCCGGTCGGCTCGTCACAGAGCAGAACTTCAGGGTCGGCCACAATGGCGCGGGCAATCGCGACGCGTTGTTGCTGTCCGCCAGAGAGTTGGCGGGGCCTGTGGCCGGCGCGGTCTGCAATGCCGACAATGTCGAGCGCCGTGAGAACCCGGTTTTTGCGTTCCTTGCCCGAAAGCTTGGTCAGCAGAAGCGGTAACTCGACATTCTGCGCGGCGGTCAGTGTGGGCATCAGATTATAGAACTGGAAAATGAATCCAACATGGCGCGCGCGCCAGGCGGCCAGCTTTCCCTGACTGAGATTGTCC
The DNA here is from genome assembly GCA_963976265.1 of uncultured Maricaulaceae bacterium. Lineage (GTDB taxonomy): Bacteria > Pseudomonadota > Alphaproteobacteria > Caulobacterales > Maricaulaceae > Hyphobacterium. The sequence goes on along the minus strand of CAXBKM010000157.1, from coordinate 303 downwards.
ACACGGCTGCCTTCAAACTCAACAGTGCCGGACGAGGGTGTGTCGATCCCGCCAAGCAGGTTGAGCAGTGTCGTCTTGCCCGAACCCGAAGGCCCCATGATCGCGATGAACTCTCCGGACGAGATGGTCATGTCCAGCTGTTCGAAGATTTTGATGGTTTCGCGTCCCCGCGTATAGTATTTGGACAAATCGGTCAGTGTGTAGAGCGGTCCGGGGTAATTCATCTTCATGTCCCTCTGCGCGCCGAATCCGGCGCTGTCCTGAGTTCAGTCTATTCGAGAAATGTGACACGGGCAGCCATGT
>CAXBKM010000156.1:0-5163 GCA_963976265.1 uncultured Maricaulaceae bacterium | reverse complement strand
GTTGTCATTGTCGCAACCCATGATCCCTGCCTGATCGCCGAAGCCGACCATGTCTATGTCCTCGACCGCGGCGCGGTCCGGAAGGCGACGTGCAGTCATGACTTTTTGAATGTCGGGCTGGCAAAAATGGCGTCAGCCTTCACGCCGCAAGCGAGCGCAGCAGGCTGATCCGTGACAGACAGGCGCGCCGATTTCAAATCCATCAGACGGCGCGACACAATTTTGTTTGCGCTATTGAGCGCACTGTCTCCGCCTTTCAAAACCCTTGTTGTTGTCTTGACCTTGGGCGCTGGTGTTGCGGCCGTCGTCACGGCGGTCAGCGTTGTGCGCGGCTATGGCGCAGCGGCGGAAGCGGCCGCCTACGGCGTCTATGCGCGATCCCTTGTGATACGGGAAAACTTTTATTCGCCGGATCGGCGAGGCCCACCACTGCTCAGCGATCTGGAACGACTGGAAATGGCGGTTCGCGATGTTGACGCTGCGCTGGCGTGGCGGGTTGCAAGAGTTCCGGTTCGCGCCGGAAATACCGACGGGGAAATTGATGTCTATGGGGTCTATGGGCCGCATGAACGCGAAACCAATATGGCGGTCGTTGACGGGCGCACGCTGACCGTCCGTGAAACCCAGCGTGCCGGGCGCAATTGCGTCCTGGGTCAGGGGGCGGCGGACCGGTTTTTCCCCGATGGTCGTGCAGTCGGACGGACGCTCACCATGGGCGGTATCGGATGTGAGATTGTTGGCGTACTGGAAGCCTCGACGACACGCACATCCGATCGTTTTGACAATGCCGTAATCACGCCCTTTGCAACGGCTGCGCGCTATTTTCATCCACGCCAGTATGCGGCGCCCAATGAGGCCACTTGGCTCACGATCGTGCTGCCGCGCGGTGCTGACATGCATGATGCTCGCATTGCGGCAGACCGCGCCTTGCGCAGCGCGCGCGGTGTCCCGATGCGCCGCGCATCGCCCTATAGCTTTGCCGATCCCGGTGCCCCGCGTCGTGCCATTGAGCGGGAGCGAAATTTGCTGGCAGCCCTGTTGATCGCTATCGCGGCAACATCATTGCTTACGGCGATTGTCGGCTATGGAGGCGCGCTCTACGCCCGTATTTCCGAACGCCGCAGAGAGATCGGGCTACGCCTCACCATGGGCGCTCAACCCCATAATATCGCTCTACAGTTTCTTGTCGAAAGCGGTGTGCTGGGCATTATCGGTGGCCTGGTCGGTGGTTTGGCCGGTTTGGCGCTCAGCTCCGCCATGGCCCAATTCTGGGGATGGCAGGTTGTGATCGACCCGGCCACGCTCCTGATCGCGATCATTTTGGGCACTCTGTCGGGCGTAGTAGGAGGCATTATCCCTGCCGGACGCGCCGCGATATCAATGCCGCATATGAGTGTGCGCGACTAATCGGGCTGTAATTGTCGATCAAGGAATTCAAGCGTCGTCCGAGCCCGGTGCAATTGGCGCGCTTCACCCCGAATGCCGTGGCGTTGACCGGGGTAAGTCATCATCTCAAACGGCAGGCTGCGCGCCTGAAGTTCGTTGAACAGGCGTGTTGAATTGGCGAAGACAACATTGTCATCCGCCATGCCATGCAGGATCAGGGTTGGTGTCGACCAATTGTCGAGATGGGCAAAGACCGATGATGTTTCATAGCCGTCCGCATTGTTCTGCGGCGTCCCCATATAACGCTCGGTGTAGTGGGTATCATAAAGCGCCCAGTCGGTGACGGGCGCGCCGGAAACCGCGGCGGCAAAGACGCCCGGAGCCTGCAATGGCGTCATCAATGCCATATAGCCGCCATAGGACCAGCCCGATATGCCAATCCGGTCCGCATCCACAAAATCAAGTGATGCGAGGAATTGAGCGCCGGCGACCTGATCGTCAACCTCGACCCCGCCCATGGCGCGGTGCAGGGCGGTTTCAAACGCATGTCCGCGATCCGGCGAGCCGCGATTGTCCATCTTGAACACGACATAGCCGCGCTGGGCGTAAACCTGATCAAGCAATGTGCTCCAGTTGGCGCGCGTCTGGCGACCGACGCCAGGTCCGCCATAGACGTAAATCACCGCCGGATATTCCTGTGCCGGATCAAAGTCGGCAGGGCGATAGAGCACATAGTGCAGGGGCGTTCCGTCCGACGCGTAGATTGTCCCGCGCTCCGGGATGACATGGGCGTCGCGATAGGGCGCGTACGGGTGGTTGTCATCAAACGGGTTTTCCTCGATCCAGCGCAGGCGTTCGCCTGACGTGTCATAGAGCGCGGTGTGGGGCGGCGTCTCAGGGTCAGAATACGAGCCCAGGAAGGCCGTCGCACCGACATTCATCTTCGTGCTTGCCCACCAACCATCACCGGACGTGATCTGACGCGGTGTCGCGTTCGCTTCGGTCAGGGAGACAACGTAAAGATGGCGCTGGGTCGGATCATCTATCCAGCCGGAAAAATAGACCAGACCGGCATCGCCATTGACGCCGACAATGCCATTGACCACCCAATCGCCCGACGTGATCTGATTGATCAACGTGCCATCGGCTGCGTAGTGATAGATATGACGAAAGCCCGAACGTTCCGATGTCCACAGAAAGCTGCCATCGCTGAGCGTTCTGAAGTCATTGGTCAGATTGATCCAGGCATCATCGGTTTCCGTCAGGATGATTTGCGTCCGGCCATCATCAAGCGATGCATCCAGAATATCGAGCCGGGTCTGGGCCCGGTTCTGGCGTTGGGCATAAAGCCGGGTCCCGGATCGGTCCCAATTGACCCGCGCCAGATAAATGTCGGTTTCATCACCCAGATCGACAACGATGTCGGCACCACTGGCGAAGTCGTGCACGAACAGATCAATCCGAACATTGGCCTCACCTGCGAACGGATAGCGCTGGTCCACGACCGTGACGCTCTCCCCGGCAATCTCGAAGCGCTGGCTCACCGGGACCGGGCTTTCATCAATGCGCGTGTACGCAATTCTTTGATCTCCGGGGCTGAACCAGTAACCGGTTGATCGGTCCATCTCCTCCTGGGCCACAAACTCAGCGGTGCCATAGGTAACCGCCCCACCACCATCAAACGTGATGGGTATTTCCTCGCCCGATTGCAGATCGTGGACGTAGAGGTTTTGCGCGCGGACATAGCCGACATAGCGGCCATCGGGTGAAATCTGGGCGTCCGTTTCGGCGGCTTCAGTCTCCATCAGGCGGCGGGTCGAACCATCTTCCAGCGCGTAATAGAAAATATCGCCATCAAGCGGGAAGAGCAGAGCTTCACCGCGTGCGTCCCATGTGTAGGACACAATGCCCGACCCGGTTATTCGGGCGCGTTCACGCAATTGGCGCTCAGCTTCAGAAAGTTCGCGTTCTTCAGGGACGAGGGCGCGGCTGTCGACCAGGCGATAGGGTTCACCACCGGCGACATCGATCGCCCACAGGTCCAACACGTTTTGGTCGTCTTCTTTGGGTTGAAGAAATGTGATCCGGCTGCCATCTGGCGAAAACTGCATGGCCCGTGCGCTCGGCCCGTTAATGCTGGGGCTGGCATAGAGCCGCTCCAGCGTCAGACCCTCGGCGGGCTCGGCCGACTGTAGGGCGATCAGGGCAAGCAGGGGCAAAAGCGTCATCAAACGACTCCGGTCGCAGGGGTGAATTTGGCACGGTGGGTTGTTGTAGAGGGCGCGCAGCTCAGCCGCAATTGGCGTTAGGCAAGGATTTTTAGACATATCCACAGCGCTTGTGATGTCAGGCAACCACTCAACCTTACTTGCGTTACCCGCACACACCGCTTGCCGCATCGGCCCTTGCTCCGCTATACGCGCGCGCAGAACAACGACTCCACACATTCAAACGGAATTTCGCCATGGCCGACTATCAATACGTCTTTCACATGGACAAGCTGTCCAAGACCTATCCCGGCGCATCGAAGCCCGTATTCGAAAACATTTCGCTGCACTTCCTGCCCGATGCCAAGATCGGTGTTGTGGGCTCCAACGGTGCGGGTAAGTCGACCCTGATGAAAATCATGGCCGGGATCGACACCGATTTTAACGGCGAGGCCTGGGCCGAAAAAGGCGTGCGTGTTGGCTATCTGCCCCAAGAGCCCAAACTCGACCCGGAGAAGACAGTTTGGGAAAACGTCATCGAGGGCTCGGCGCACAAAAAACTGCTGGACGACTATACGGCCATCTCGATGAAGCTCGCCGAGGATTACACTGACGAGCTGATGGAGGAGATGAACGGCCTTCAGGAGCAGATCGATGCAGCCGGGGCATGGGACATCGATTCCAAGATTGAAATGGCGATGGGCGCGCTGCGCTGCCCGCCCGCTGACTGGGATGTGACCAAGCTGTCGGGCGGTGAAGTACGCCGCGTTGCGCTGTGCCGCCTATTGCTGTCTGAGCCGCACATGCTGCTGCTCGATGAGCCAACCAACCATCTCGATGCCGAATCCGTGGCGTGGCTGCAGCATCACCTGGAAAACTTCCCTGGCGCGATCCTGGTTGTCACTCACGACCGTTATTTCCTCGATTCCATCACCACCTGGACGCTGGAACTAGATCGTGGTCGCGGCGTGCCTTACGAAGGCAATTACTCCAGCTGGCTGGAGCAAAAGCAAAAACGCCTGCTGCAGGAAAGCCGCGAGAAGAGCTCCAAGGATCGTGCGCTGGCACGGGAACTGGAATGGATCCGCGCTTCCCCAAAAGCACGGCAAGCCAAATCGAAGGCGCGTATCCGTTCCTATGAGGAATTGCGCGATGCCGCCGAGCTGCGCGAGATTTCCGGCACAACGATCCGCATTCCACCGGGTCCGCGTCTGGGCGGCGTCGTGCTGGAGGTTGATGGTCTCAAAAAAGGTTTTGAAGACAAGCTGCTGATTGAAGGCCTGAGCTTCAAACTACCGCCCGGCGGTATTGTCGGTGTGATCGGCCCCAATGGCGCCGGTAAATCGACGCTGTTCCGAATGATCATTGGCGATGAAAAGCCGGATGAGGGCACGCTGCGCCTCGGCGATACGGTGAAGCTGGGCTATGTTGATCAGTCACGTGACGCGCTCGATCCGAAGAAAAATGTCTGGGAGGAAATCTCCGGCGGCAATGACATGATCGATCTGGGCGGCAAGGAAGTCCCCAGCCGGGCCTATACTGGCGCGTTCAACTTTAAAGGGGGCGACCA
>CAXBKM010000155.1:0-5189 GCA_963976265.1 uncultured Maricaulaceae bacterium | reverse complement strand
GCAGCAGCCTTCCAAGCTGAATATGCGGGTTCGATTCCCGCTACCCGCTCCAGCCGCTTGCCGTTGAGCCGGACTGGTCACCGGCTACCGCCCGGCAGGGCTTGCCTTCCAAACATATGGGCGTTATCCCGCGCCATAATAATTTCGGCGCATGAACGCGCCAATTCTAACCGGCCTCCTGATAAGGACACTGCACGATGGGCAAGGAAAAGTTTGAGCGGAATAAGCCGCACGCGAACATTGGAACGATTGGTCACGTTGACCATGGGAAGACGACGCTGACGGCGGCGATCACGAAGTATTTTGGTGATTTCCAGGCGTATGATCAGATTGACGGAGCGCCCGAAGAGAAGGCGCGCGGGATCACCATCTCGACGGCTCACGTTGAGTATGAGACCGAAGGTCGTCACTACGCACACGTCGATTGTCCGGGCCACGCCGATTATGTGAAGAACATGATTACGGGTGCGGCGCAGATGGATGGTGCCATTCTGGTTGTGAACGCCGCTGATGGCCCGATGCCACAGACGCGCGAGCACATCCTTCTGGCGCGCCAGGTTGGTGTTCCGGCGCTGGTCGTGTTCATGAACAAGGTTGACCAAGTTGATGACGAGGAGCTCCTGGAGCTCGTCGAGATGGAAGTTCGTGAGCTTCTGTCCTCCTACGACTTCCCGGGCGACGATATTCCGATCATTGCCGGTTCGGCTCTGGCTGCGATGGAGGGACGTGATCCTGAAATCGGCGAAGAGAAGATCAAGGAATTGATGAAGGCTGTCGACGAATATATCCCGACGCCAGAGCGTCCGGTTGATCTGCCTTTCCTGATGCCGATCGAGGATGTGTTCTCAATCTCCGGGCGCGGTACGGTTGTGACCGGCCGGATTGAGCGCGGCATTGTCAAGGTTGGCGAGGAGATCGAGATTATCGGTATCCGCGACACCAAGAAAACGACCTGCACAGGCGTTGAGATGTTCCGCAAGCTGCTCGATCAGGGCCAGGCTGGCGACAATGTCGGTGTTCTGCTGCGCGGTGTTGAGCGTGAAGGTGTTGAGCGCGGTCAGGTTCTGGCCAAGCCCGGCTCGATTACGCCGCACCACAAGTTTGAGGCTGAGGCCTATATTCTGACGAAGGAAGAGGGTGGTCGTCACACGCCATTCTTCACCAATTATCGTCCGCAATTCTACTTCCGTACGACGGATGTGACCGGTGTGGTTACGCTCAAGGACGGTACAGAGATGGTGATGCCAGGCGACAATGTTGAAGTTGTTGTCGAGCTGATCACGCCGATTGCGATGGATCAGGGCCTGCGCTTTGCGATCCGTGAAGGTGGCCGCACCGTGGGTGCGGGCGTCGTCGCCAAAATCGTCGAGTAAATATAACAACGCATACGGGGCAGCGTGTTTGCCCTGGGAACGGCGAACTCGGATGGGCTCGCCGTTTTCGTATGGGCCTGTCTGCCTTGTCCGATCAAGTGCGGCGGCGGGTCATCTGGACAGGCTGGGCAGCGTCGATTACGACGGATCGAAACTTGCATCGCCCGGCAATCCCTAAATCGCACCCGAAAAACCATGACGCAAAAACTGGACTTGAGGCTGAACCCGAAACTCAAAGCGGATGCATGGGCCAAAGCCTATGCGCGCGACAAACTTGTCCAGATACCCGATATTTTCGAACCCGAACTGGCCGACGAGATCGAAGCCATATTGCGTGGTCAGATACAGTGGCGACTGGTATTTGCGGAGGCGGATCCGACGGCTCCGGGCGGGGAAAGCGTGGCGCGTCTGACGCAGCAGGACATCGCAAGTCTGGGTCGGGACGCGGTCGCCAAGCGCATTGGTCAGGTGATGGAGCGTGCCCGGGATAATTACGGCTATCTCTACAACGCCTATCCGATGATTGAAGCCTACACAGCGGGTTGGGATGCGGAGCACCCAATCCATCTCTTGACGGAATTCCTGAACTCGGCCGAATTCCTTGAATTTGGTCGCCAGGTGATCGGTGTGGACGCAGTCACCAAGGCCGATGCTCAGGCCACTTTTTATACCCGCGGAAATTTCCTGACCCGTCATGTCGATGAAGGCCATGACGATGAACGCCGAGCGGCCTACACGCTCGGATTTACCCGTCGATGGGAGCCGGACTGGGGCGGCTTGTTGATGCTGCTCAATGGCAACAGGGATATCGAGCGCGCGTTTCTGCCCCGTTTCAACATGCTGTCGATTTTTGACGGGCGACGCATTCATTCGGTCAGCGCAGTCTCGCCCTTTGCCGGAGATGGTCGTTTTCAGATCACCGGCTGGTTTCGCGATGATCCGCCCGCCAAGGCTGCCGCATGACCGATCAACGCCTGCAGGAAGCCGCGCAGCTTCGCCTTGCCAACCAATTTGAGCAGGCTGAAAGCCTTTGCAAGGCTGTGCTGGCCGATGACACAAATAACGCCGAAGCCATGGCCCTCCTGGGTATTTGCGCGATTGAAGGCGGCCAGACCGAGCTTGGGCTTGAATGGCTCGATAAGGCCGAGGCAGCCGATTCTGGCATCGCTTCGCTGCATCTTTTTCGGTCAATTTACTGGGAACGGGCTGGCGATATCACGAAGGCTGTCTCCTGTGCGCGTCAAGCCAGCGAGTTGGCACCGAACCGCTTTGATGTGTGGGGGCGACTTGGCGATCTGAGCGGGCAGGCGGGCGATTTTGTTCAATCGGCGAGCGCATTCGGAAAAGCGCTGGAGCTCGATGGCGCTCATCCGGCTGCCGCACATGTTGCCTTGAGATTGGCCGGTGCCAGCCTTGAAACCGGTGATTTGGAGGGTGCTGGAGCGGCGCTGGACAAGGCCGAGAATGCGGGGCTGGCCGGTAATCATGATGTACTCAAACTAAGAGCGGCTCTGGCGCGCCACCGCGGCGACTGGGCCGCCATGGGACGATTTGCCGAAGCCTGGCTTGCCGCCGACCCGAATGATCATGAAGCCTTGAGCGCTCATGCGCTCGCACTCAGCCAGCAAGGCTATTACAAGAAAGCCGCCAACGCCTTCAGGGCGGTGGTTGAGGCCGACCCCAGCGCCGAAAACTGGGCTGCGCAAGGTCGTTTGATATTGGGCGCGCGCGATTTGACGCGTGCAGACGGCTGTTTTCGCAAAGCCCTTGTGATTGACCCGAAATGCGCTGAAGCGGTCTTTGGCCTGGCGCGGATTCACACCTTTGCCGGGCGCATTGAGAAGGCTGAGAAAGCCTGTCGTAAAACCCTGGCGTTTGAGCCCAATAATCTCGAAGCCTACGGCCAATTGTGTGAGGTGTCCGGCGGGCGTCTCGACGATGCCGAAATGAGCCAGCTTGAAGCGGCCATTGATCAAGCCGGCCTTCCATCTGATCAAAAAGCCATTGGACTGTTTGCGCTGGGCGATGCCTTTCACCGTCGCAAGCAGCGCGGCGAGGCTTTCGCGCTCTGGCAGCGCGCCAATGACACCAAGAAACTCCAGCATACTGGCACGACGGCATCCGCCTATAGTCGCACCGGCCAGACGCAGCGAACCGATTGGTTGATTGCGAATTTTCAGGGTGATGAAAATGCGTCGGCGAGCTCGGGCGGCGAGGGCGCGATTCCGATTTTCATCGTTGGCATGCCGCGATCCGGCACGACGCTGATCGAAGCTGCGATTGCCGCGCATGATGATGTCTTGCCGGGCGGCGAGCTCAGCGCCATGCCGCATATCTTCGAATCCTTCATGGACTGGGCGAAAAATAGCGGGTGGACTGGCGGGCCGATACCGGAGGATCATCTCACTGCCTGGCGCAATCTGTATCGTGGCCAGCATCGCGAGTTTGGCCTTGAGGGTGCGCGCTACGTCACCGACAAGCAGCCATCAAACTTTCTGGCGGTCGGCTTGATCCGGCAGCTTTTTCCGGACGCGCCGATCATTCATATCCGACGCAAACCGGTCGAAACGTCGTTCTCGATCTTCCGGCGGAATTTCTCGCGGCAATGGCCGTTTGCGCATGATCTGGACGACATTGCCCACTACTATGCTGAGCAGGCGAGAATGTGCGCCCACTGGGACGCGATCATCGAAAAGCGCTTCACCGTGATCCAGTACGAAGATCTGGTCCGCGATTTTGAAGCGAAATTACGCTATGTGATGGCCCGCGCCGGGCTGAGCTGGAGCCGCAAATGCCTGGAATTTTACAAGCAAGGGCATAATGTCATGACCTTCAGCGCGGTTCAGGTTCGCAAGCCACCGTCGGCAGATCATCTGGACTCGACAAGCGCCTACAGCGAGCATTTGGGCGGTTTCGACGACGCGATTGCGTCCCTGGGCGTTGATTCCGTGACGGGGGCCTGGCGCGGCGATGCCGTTGATGTACCCGTCGACGATGCATCGGGCGGCGCACCGACCCGCAGCCTGTGGTCGCGTCTGACCGGACAATAGCGGCGCAGCTTATGTCAGACGCTCTTCAAACCGCTGTTCAGCTGATGCAGGCAAAACGCTTCTCTGAAGCCGAATTATCCCTGAGGGGATGGCTGGCCCACAACCCGGATGATGTCGAAGCGCGCCATTTGCGCGCCATGGCATTGGGCCAGCTTGCAAAATTTGACGCCGGGCGTGCCGAATTCAAGGGATTGGTAGATGTGCACCCCCAGCCTCACGCCGTCTTGAGCAATCTGGGTAATCTGGAACGACGCAGCGGTAACCCTGGCGCGGCTGTCGACGCTTATCGTGCGGCCTTGAAACGCCAACCGAATTTTGTGAATGCGCGATTTAGTCTTGCGAACGCCCTTGCCGAGTTGAGCCTGCATGATGAGGCCTTGGCAGAGTTTGAGAGAATTATCGAAGCGCAGAACGCCCATATCGGCGCGCTGAACGGGCTGGGCAATGCGCTGGTCAGTCTGGGGCGTGACGACGACGCACTGGCAGCCTTCGATACAGCGCTGGAGCTTCGCCCGGACGCGGTCATATGCCGAGTCAATCGCGGAGCCCTGCTTCGATCAATGGGCCGTATGGACGCCGCCATTGCCGATCTGCAACGCGCCTGTCGCGAAGCGCCTCAATTGGCAGAGGCGCATTATCAGCTGGGCAATACGCTACGCGCAAATGGGCAAAATGACGGCGCCAGGCAGTCTTTTGATGCAGCCCTGCGATACGCGCCGGACCGTGTCGATATTCACCGGGACGTGGCGTCGCTGGCCTGGGAAAC
>CAXBKM010000154.1:0-5288 GCA_963976265.1 uncultured Maricaulaceae bacterium | reverse complement strand
GGCCTTGCTATGGAATGGTGGCGCGCTGCATGAAATCGCGTCGGGACTGGTTGGTCAAACCGCCAGACCTGTCAGGGTTCTGCTCTTTGATAAATCCGAGAGCACTAACTGGCAGGTTGCTTGGCATCAGGACCGAACGATTGCCGTCGCCCAACGGGGGGACGTCCCCGGTTTTGAAAACTGGACGACTAAGGATGGCGTACTGCATGTAGAGCCGCCCTACTCGATCATGGAACGCTTGCTCACTTTGCGACTTCACTTCGATGACTGCGGCCCCGATAATGGTCCGCTGCTCACGATGGCTGGATCGCATCGCATGGGTAAACTCCCTCAAACCGCGATCACTCAGCTTGCGAAAACCGGCGCACCGCAAATACACACCGCAAATCGTGGAGATGTTCTCGCTCTACGAACGACGATCATTCATGCATCCGCAAGGGCAACGAGGCCAACCCGGCGCAGGGTTCTGCACGTCGAATACAGCCCTGATGATACACCAAAGTCACTGGGTTGGGCGTTGCCGGTGACACCCTAGCCTTCACTCTCCAACCACATGTCCAAGCCGTCAATCATGGCCGCGATCTGGCGTTCTCGTGTTGCCTGAAAGGTTTCTCCGGGAAGACGCCCCTGCATGGTCCAGTACCAGTCGGCCAGTCCCGAGACGAGATAGGGATCCTCGGATGCCAATTGCGGTGTGGCGCGCAAGGTAGCCAGCGTCGCGCTCAACGCGTCTCGTTTTTCGGTGAGCAACGTGATGGCCTCATCGAGAAGCCCGGCATCGTTCAGCAAATCCCGGTTCGCCGGGATTCGGGTGAACACCAGATAAGCAGCATCGGCTGGCGTAGAAGCGATCACATCAAGAATGAGACGCGCAGCCTGGTCGGTATCCCCATTGCTGGAATAATACCCCGCAAGGTTTTGAACCATTTGTGAGTACCCGGTGACATTCTCCGGACGCGGCGGAAAACGCTCGCGGTAGGAATCAAACAATTCAATGGCCTCGTCGACCTCTTCGAAAGCCCGAAACTGTATCTGCATATAGCGTCGCCAGACATGATCGCCGAGCAGACCAGGCTGGTCCAGAAGACCCCGATAGGCAGCACGTGCATCTACGGCCCGAAAATTCAGGAAGGCGATTTCTGCCCAGGCAGCTGCGATCTCTGCGTCATCGGGGATATGATTGATGTGAATGTTGACGAGCGCCAGATATGGTCGATTGATATCCAGCTGGTTGAAATCTTCACCCGCCTGTCGGGCCAACCGGCGCTCAGCAGTCATTTCGGCCACCATCGCATTGGCAACCGCTATGGGCGAGATTATTCCAGCCGCCTCTGCCTCACCGATTGCGTCGTCCTGCGCTGCGGCCACGGCCGTCAAAAACAGTGCCGCCAGAGCACCAGCGATAAAAACTCTCATCTTTCATTCCCCAAACAAAGCTTGGAAAATTTGCTCAAGTCGCGCGACCGTTTGCAAGCCTCATTGGGCTCACAATCGTGTCATCGCCCGTTATTTCAAGCCGATTGAGGAAGCTGCCCTAAGACCCCACACTGAGCGCCAGCACACGCGAAACATCAGCCTGCGAGCGCCCGGACTCTTGCGTCCAGTGATTAAACGCGGCCTGCACCTTGGCAAGCGCGATTTTCGAGGTCGGCGGTTTGTCGATCACGCCTTCGCGGATCAGCGCGGCGGTCACATCTTTAGAGGCGATCCAGGCATCCCAGCCGGTAAAACGCAGAAAATACTGCCCCGTTGCGCCCGACAGGCGCGAGGCGTGTGTCTTGAAATGCTCCAGAAGGCCGATCTGATCGCTCGGCGGCCATCCGGCAAGGAAGGCCCCAAATGAGCCATGCTGTTTGGCGGTGTCGAGTACAAATTGTGCATTGGCGACTGTGGCCATGATTTTCGCGCCGTTTCGTACAATGCCCGTGTCAGACAGAAGCCGCGCGACGTCATCGTCGGAGTACATCGCGACCTTGTGTGGATCAAAGCCGTCAAATGCAGTTTCAAAGCCCGGCCATTTGGCGGCAATCACTTTCCAGGAAAAACCGGACTGGAAGACCGCCTTGGTCATTTCACCCAGCCACCAGGCGTCTGGTCGTTCCTTGAAGTCATGAACAAGGGAATGCGGGGCCAGCTTCTCGGCCAGTTCATCGCCATGATGGCCAAGTGCCAGCTCATAAAGTTCATCAAATGTGCGCATGCCGAACCACCTCTCTTTTGATGAAGAGTAGTGTGATTGCGTTCCCTATAACAGCCCGGACTAGCGCGACGCCTCAACCGCCAGTATCGCCTCCATGGCCGGATCGCGACCACTTGCATAAGCCTCAAACGTCATCGGTGCCGGAATATCAATATCGAGATCTTCGACGAGAACCGGCATGATATGCAAGCTGCCCCAATGACATATGAACACGCCCTCACAGCCATTTTGCAAATCATAAAAGCCAGTTGAGAACCGCGCCCGAAAACCGGAATTGGGTAATGAGAAGGCCCAGCCCTCAGCCCAGAATTGCAAGCGGTCGCCAATCGGCTCACCAACAATATAGGTCCGGTCCGGTGCCGCTTCTTCAGCAAAAGCCAGATTGACGATCCCCGCTGAAAACGTATTCCCGCTGACCAGCAGATAGACCCGCCCATTCTCGTCCATATGATTGGCCAGCACGCGCATCAATTCCGCCGTCCTCGTGAAATCCCCACCGCCATTAAAACGCTGGTCCACGATCACAATGCGGGGTCTGTTTTCCGCCACGGTAGCGATGGCGCGTTCAGCAAATTCTGACAGGCTTTCACCGGACTCATCATCCAGATTTTGGCGCAGCGAGATATAGAGCCCATCCTGTTCAGGAATGGTATCGATCCAATAACTGTTGTCGGGGCGCGCCAGAAAGGTTTGGCCACTTCGTCCCGCTGGCGGCTCGAAAGCGATCCAGGCCACGCTCTCGCGATACCAGGGTTGCGCGAGATCGCCAGAATATACCCGTGATGCGTCGGCCGCGATGGGCTGTGTCGGTAAGGTCACCGTGTCGATGTCACCGTTCGCGCGCTCAATCGTCAGCGTCGTCGTCGCCGTATTTTCGGTAAAGCCAACCGCTTCGAGAAATGCCGGTGTCTCCAGCAATACCGGATTGAATGACCGGAAAAGAGCGTCATTGCCGCCAAAGGCAGTGCGAAACGCTTGCGCCGTTGATTGGGCAGATTGTCCGTTGAAGGTCAAAATTCGCGTGCCCAGCAAATCTTCATACCCGTCGAGGGCGCGTAAAATGCGCAATTCGTCGCCAAACCAGGCCGCGCGAATAGGCAGTCGACCAATGCCCTCGACCATGCGTGTGGCCGAGCCATTGGAATGACCATTATCGATCGTGGCCTGAAGGCGCGCCAGTTCCAGAATGAATTCTGCATCGGTCAGCGTGTCGACCCGCGCGCCCAGCGCGTCCATTCCAGCGCGGAATTCAATTCGCGCCGCGTCGGTCAGTGATCGTTCCTTGCGGCGAACGTGATCGAAGTGCTCAAGGTCCTGGAGGCGCGCCTCAGTGATCGATTCCGGCTCTCCCTGAAACAGGGGCGGAATCGGTACCGGATGAAAGGCCAATATGGTTGCACCAATCAGCAATATATTGCGCCCAAACCATCCCAGAACGGCCAGGATGGCGAGATACCCCCACCACGGCGTTTTTCGGAATGGAAATGTAATGGCCCGGCCGATTGTCTTGAACATTATGAACCCTAGAGAAAGTGTGTTGCGCATCAATTCACACTGGGATGCGCAATAACGGGCAATCAGATGTGAAAGATTTTCATTTCACTGCGAAACACGCTGAGAGATTGCCGCCCGGCACGAAAAAGACGACAAGGCGTCATGCTTGAAAAACGATCCATCTCCATATCCGGTCATCGGACCAGTATTGCGCTGGAGCCTGAGTTCTGGGCTGTGATCGATGAGGCCGCGCGGGAGCAAAAACTCTCTCTCGCCGCCCTGATTGGCCGCATTGATAGCGCGCGCGCCGAGGTCAATGATCAAACCGGAGCCGGCCGAAACCTCGCCTCGGCCTGCCGGATATTTGTTCTGCAATGCCTTCAGGACCGTCAGTCTGCTGCGACGCCCGACTTGTAGGACGCCAGGACCGGATCCCACCCGGACTGATAGCCTTCACGCAACTCTTTTCCATTCGGGTCATTATCCCAATGACGATGCGTAAGATCGACCCGTGTGCGCCCATGCCCAATCGGCGCAAAATGCACCTCGACTTCGGTGGCCTGGGAATCCGGCTTGTGAAACTGCCAGGAAAAGACGAGCCGTGAATGGGGCGCCCAAACACGTATCTTGCCCCAGTCATGTTCCGTTCCGTCCGCCATCACCTCGTAGATCCGGCCCCCGACTTGCGGCTCCATGATCACGTGGTCAGGCGGTGTGTCGTGTACACTGGCGCCAATGGAATGGCTGTGGACCGGCCACCAATCGCCAAGATGGGCGGTGAAAAATTCGAAGGCGTGCTGCGGTGAAGCGCCGACCTCAATGGTTTTCTCAATGGGCGTAATATCAGCCATCACCGGTCTCCCCTTCCAAAGCCGTTTTGTAAGCAGCAAGCGCATCATCCCAGAAGCCATTGAGCCACACGCGCAGCTCCTTCAGGCTTTCCGGGCGAACCGCATAAATGCGTTTTGTGCCTTGGCGCACATCGCGAACTAGGCCCGCCGTTTTCAAGGCTCCAAGATGTTGGGATATCGCTGGACGACTGACTGGAAAGCCGCGCGCCAGCTCCCCGACGGCCATCGGGCCATGGCGTAATTTTTCAAACACTGCCCGTCGCGTCGGATCAGCCAATGCTGTCAATGCTTGTTCGTAAGCCATACCTAACGTTAGTTATTACTTACGAATAAGTCAAGATATAGAGCTCAAAACCGGGAACCCACCCCGACCCTCCCCTTGAGGAGAGGGAGGACGCGTATGCGTCAGGGTGGGCTGCGCTCTTACGACATTCCGGCATCTTCCTTGGCGATAGTTCGCATTTTTCCAAAATGCTCATCCCAACCGGCATCATGGGCGCAGAGCATGTCGAATTCGGAGACCGGTGCGCCCTCAAAACCATCATGGACGAGGCCCAATCGCGTGCCGTCTGCTACAGCTTCCAGAGTCCAGACCACGCGTGTCTCATGGCCCTGCAGATGATCGTGGGTAAAGGTATAGACGAGGCGCTCATGCAGCCTGGTCTCTTCGACCTTGCCCCAGCACAGTTTTGAGCCATCATCCTTCAGGAGCGCATAATCTGCGCCCTGCTCCAATACGGCCT
>CAXBKM010000153.1:0-5326 GCA_963976265.1 uncultured Maricaulaceae bacterium | reverse complement strand
TGCACAAGGGATTTGCCTTGATCGACGTTGTTTCGCCTTGCGTGACCTTCAACGATCACAAGGGCTCCACGCGCTCTTACGCCCACACATACGAATATTATCACCCGATCGTGCATACCGATTTCGTGCCCACAGGCGCAGAGATCACCGCGCAATATGAAGCCGGAGAAGCGATCAATGTGCCGCTGCACCATGGCTCGGTGAATCTGCGCAAGACGGGCGATGATTATGATCCGCGCGACCGCGATCAGGCGTTTGAAATGCTGCGCCGCGCCGAAGGCCAGGAAATCCTGACTGCAAGGCCAAACTCGCGGAGATCATGAAGGGGTATTGTTAGGGGAGAGGGCAACGATGCTTTTCCAGGCAATGCACCGACATGGCGAAGCGCGAATTATCATTTTCACAAAAGGGCTATATTTCGAGCGCACCTTCGGTGGCGTTACAAAATACCAATGCGGTGATTTTATAATTCGACCGAATTTCTTTGCACACGATGGCTTTTCACACGATAGCGCTGAATTCATTTCCAAAAGTTTGACGCCGAAAACCGCAAAAATACTGGTTGATCGGTATGGTTGGAATGTTCGACGTGGGAGTATATCAGCGGAAACACTCGCAGACGGCGATACCTACGCTGGGTTCTGGGATGACTTTGCGTTGAATTCAAAAACGTCTTCGATGACATTGAAAGTACGCTCAAATATCATGTCGCAAGCTGCGAAAATGCTGGAATGCCATAAAGAACTCACGCTGGGAGAAATTGCCAAAACTATCGACAGAACGCCGTCGCAGTTTTCCCGCGAGTTTCAGTATGAATTTGGAATTTCCCCTAGTCGGTACCGACAAGAGGCTCGCCTACAGCGTGCGCTTACACTTTTGTTTGAACATAAAGAGGCTAATTCCAAAATCGCAGTTGCTGCAGGTTACTATGACCAGAGTCATTATTGTCATGCTTTCAAAGCATTTTTAGGGAAGTCACCCGATCAAGTTCGACGCGCATTCGTCTAGAGCACCATTTTGCAAAATCATACAATACCGCATTGTCTTCATCGAATATGCTTTCCTGATGTAAGGAGAGCCGAATGCGTTCAGTCATACTGTCAGTCTCATACTTTTTCATTCAGGCAACTGCTCTAGCCTCTTCGAATGGTCTGGAAATTGTTGAAGAACCCCACCAATGCGGCCCCATTTACCGGATTGAAGCCAACCTGGTCACCCTGCTTGACCCTATCGTCGATTCAATGGCTGAGAGAGGCTTTGCCGGGCAAATAAGCATTATGAATGATGGCATTATTGTCTACGAGCGCGAAACCGGGTTTTCAGATCGCCGACGCAGTCATCACGTATCCAATGAAACACTGTTTCATACGGCATCGATCACCAAATACTTTACCGCCGCACTAGCCCTTTCCCTAGTAGATGATGGAATTATTAGCCTCGATGGTTCGATTCGCCCTTATGTCGAGGGAACCGAATTTGCCGAATTGGACCTCACCTTCCTTGACTTGCTTGCCCATCGAGGTGGCTTGGGCTCTACCTACGCAGCTGAGGGCATTGAACGAGTCGAGCGCGCTTTGCGTGCTCTTGAACGCACGGACAGATTTCCTGAAGATCGTGGCATCTTCAGATACTCAAGTGATGGCTACGACCTCTTGGGCATCATCCTGGAACGTGTAACCGGGCATTCAATCGAAAATCTCTATCATGAAAATTTGCTAACTCCTGCTTGTTTGGAAAACACCTTGCTTTGGAGTGAAGTGGATATAACAGACACTCGAAAAATTGCACAACCGCTTTGGAATGTACCGCGCCGCCTCAGGTCTCGCAATTATGGCCTGTTGACCTCCGGTGGTTTGTATTCAAGCGCGCATGATCTTGTTGCCTGGCAATATGCGCTGAATTCTGGAGACATTCTTTCTAACGAGTCTCTAACCGAAATGTTCATGCCGCGTGACCCAATGAGCTTAGGACAATCAACCTTGGGAGGGTTCCTGGTGGAAAATACGTTATTAGGAGAAACCTTCACCGTCCGTGGCACCGAAGATCGTGGAGACAATGCGATACTAAATGAATATCGCGATTGCGCGTTAGTCATTGCAATTGTTACCAGCCGCGGCCCTGATCGTCGAACAGGACAGCCATTGTTTCGTGACCAGCTCTTGAATCAAATTGAACCGGTCTTGACAGGTCGTTGCCACTAGACACTCGGCAAATTCAGCCCTTGCTCTGCCGCGCAATCCGTCGCGATGTCGTACCCCGCATCGGCGTGGCGCATAACGCCGGTCGCCGGATCATTCCACAGCACGCGGGCAATACGCGCTGCAGCTTCCGGCGTCCCATCACAGCAAATCACCTGCCCTGAATGGATGGAATAGCCCATCCCCACCCCGCCGCCATGGTGCAGCGACACCCAGGTCGCGCCCGAGGCGGTATTCAATAGCGCATTGAGCAGTGGCCAGTCGGCCACCGCGTCGGACCCATCCATCATGGATTCAGTTTCGCGGTTGGGTGAGGCCACAGAGCCGGAGTCCAGATGATCGCGGCCAATGACGACCGGCGCAGAGAGCTCACCTGACGCCACCATTTCGTTGAATGCCAGACCCAGCTTGTCGCGCTGGCCCAGCCCCACCCAGCAAATGCGCGCCGGCAGGCCCTGAAAGGCGATACGCTCACGCGCCATGTCGAGCCAGTTGTGCAGATGCTTGTCGTCCGGGATCAGTTCCTTGACCTTGGCATCGGTCTTGTAAATGTCTTCCGGATCGCCAGACAGCGCGGCCCAACGGAATGGGCCGACGCCCCGGCAGAAAAGCGGGCGAATGTAAGCGGGAACAAAGCCCGGAAAATCAAACGCGTTCTCAACGCCCACATCCTGGGCCATCTGGCGAATATTATTGCCATAATCGACGGTCGGAATGCCCAATTCGTGGAAGGCGAGCATGGCTTTGACCTGCTCGGCCATGGACGCCTTGGCGGCTTTGGCGACGCGTTCGGGGTCGCTGTCTTTCGCCGCATCCCATTCTTCGAGAGTCCAGCCCTTGGGGAGATAGCCATTGACCGGATCATGGGCACTGGTCTGGTCAGTCACCGCGTCCGGGCGAATGCCGCGCTTGACCAATTCGGGAAAAATGTCTGCCGCGTTTCCGAGCAATCCAACAGAGATTGCGCGACCTTCTTTACAGGCCGCCTGGATCAGCTCCAGTGCTTCATCCAGTGTATCAGCTTTATGATCCAGATATCTGGTTTTAAGGCGCATTTCGATACTCGATGGACGACATTCGACCGCCAGCATGCAGGCGCCGGCCATCACAGCAGCAAGGGGCTGTGCCCCACCCATACCGCCCAGACCCCCGGTCAGTATCCACTTGCCGGTCAGGTCGCCGTCAAAGTGCTGGCGGCCCATTTCGGCGAAAGTTTCATACGTGCCCTGAACGATGCCCTGCGAACCGATATAGATCCACGACCCGGCCGTCATCTGGCCGTACATCATCAAACCCTTCTTATCGAGTTCGCGGAAATGCTCCCAGGTCGCGAACGCCGGAACCAGATTGGAATTGGCGATCAAAACGCGCGGCGCATCGCTATGGGTTTTGAAAACGCCGACCGGCTTGCCCGATTGCACCATCAGCGTTTCGTCGTCTTCAAGGGCTTTGAGCGCCCCAACAATGCGGTCAAAACTTTGCCAGTCGCGTGCCGCCCGGCCAATCCCGCCATAAACGACCAGCTCTTCGGGTTTTTCGGCAACATCCGGATCGAGATTATTCATCAACATCCGTAGCGGCGCTTCGGTCAGCCAGGATTTGGCGTCGAGTTCCGTGCCATGCTTGGCACGAATGACGCGAGCATTATCGATCCGGTTAAATGTCATCTGGTCACTTCCCAATGCAGTTTTTCCGCGGCCGCAAGCGCGCGTTCCATGACGGCTTTCAGAACAGGTTGAAGATCGGAGGCTTTGGCCGCGTCATATGCGCCATTTGCCTCGTCCATATAGGCACGCTGCGCCAACTCCATTTGCAGGGCGTGGACATTGTGCTGCGGACGCCCATAGGAGCGCGTGATCCAGCCGCCTTTAAACCGCCCATTGGCAATGGCCTCATATGCGTCCTGATCGAGCATGGCCTTGGTTGCCGCCTGTTCGATCTCACGGGCACAGGACTGGCCACCATTCGTACCCAGATTAAGCACCGGCAATTCGCCATCAAACAGGCGCGGCACATTAGATGCGATAGAGTGCGCGTCATAAAGGATCACATAGCCATTGATCGAACGCAGGCGCGCCAATTGCTCGCTGATCGTGCGATGATAGGGATCAAAGTATTCAACGCGGCGTCGCTCGATTTCATCCTCGCCCGGCTCGTCGCCCTCGGCATACAGCGCCTGCCCGTCAAATCGCTCGGTCGGAGCAAAGCCGGTCGTCGCCTGCCCCGGATAAAGCGAGACGCCGGTCGGATCACGATTGAGATCAACGACATAACGCGAATAGTTCGCCTTGATGATGGTCGCGCCCAGATCACGTGCGAAGGCGTAGAGGCGATCGACATGCCAGTCTGTATCCGGCAGGCCATCTGAAGCAGGCGTGAGCCGCGTCCTGATGGCATCGGGTATCGCTGTCCCCGAATGCGGCACCGAGACCAATAAGGGTTCTGTACCCTCGTGCAGATCAAAGACCTCTGACATCAAACCCTCGCAAGGCCGGGCAATTTGACATCGACGGCCGCAATAAACGCGCCGGCGCGCACCAAATCAGTCGCAATGGCCATGTCAGGCGCGAAATATCGATCATCTTCAAGCTTGCTCACCTGCCCGCGCAACGCGCCTTTGGCAGCTTCGAGAGCCCTGGACGATGCCAGAGGCGCGTGAAAATCCATGCCTTGCGCGGCGGCCAGTGCCTCCATTCCGATAATCGCGTGCAGGTTTTCAGCCATCGCCAGCAGGCGCCGTGCGCCATGCGCGGCCATGGAGACATGATCTTCCTGATTGGCCGAGGTCGGAATGGAATCAACGCTCGCCGGATAGGCGCGCTGCTTGTTTTCCGAGACCAGGGCCGCCGCCGTGACTTGCGGGATCATGAAACCAGAATTGAGACCCGGCGACGGAGACAGAAAGGCCGGAAGGCCTGAAAGGTTGGGATCAGTCAGCAGGGCCAGGCGACGCTCACTGATAGAGCCGATCTCGCAAATCGCCATGGCGATCATGTCGGCTGCAAACGCGACCGGTTCAGCATGGAAATTCCCGCCGGAAATTGAGGTCAGACCTTCCGCGAAAATCAACGGATTATCGGTAACCGCATTGGCTTCGGTTTGCAGCGTGTCGCCAGCCTGACGCAGCA
>CAXBKM010000152.1:0-5349 GCA_963976265.1 uncultured Maricaulaceae bacterium | reverse complement strand
GCATGGAAGTGTGATAACCGGATTTGTCAAAACGTGAAACGCTTGAAGCCACACGGCCTCAGTATGTCCAAATGGACCAATAATAGCCGCTACTCTCGGAAAGTTTGGGGCACCAGCTCCACCGGGCACACCGCCTCTAGAAACCCTTGGCCAAATGCTGCAGATCCATCAACTTACTCCCGAGCGCGATAAGAGAGGAATCAACTCGAAAACGAAATAAATTATTGCTAAAAATAGCGCGAATACTGCGGAACATAAATAAACAACGAACATCCTCTTTTTACGCGTGGGGCCGGATGCGTCACGCGCCCAAAAAGATAGTATATTAAGTCCAAGAAATCCGACTAAGAGATAGGGCGCGTAGAAAAAAACACTCATTAATCATCACCTCCACAATACGTTACCGACGCGACATAGCCGACACCACCGTGCGCTGCTGCCGCAGTTGCCCCATCATACTGATAGCGGGTTTCATCACTGCCGCCGGTATCGCGTGTTTCGTAGAGCTGGCGGTCTGGCGCATAGCTCAGCCCGGTTGCGCCCGGCGGATCGAGATGATCAAACTAGCCCGCCAAAAGCGCCCCGACATTCACACCGGCCATGAAGATCAGCACGAGAGAGCTGGCCAGAAAGGCGAAAAACCGCGCCGGGATAAAATTCCACAAGGCCTGTATGAGGCTGTGGAGAATGCGCAGGCCCACATAAATCCAGGCCGCCCCGACCAGCCAGTCGGTGACACTGCCCGCAAGCGCGGAATAAAACACCAGCGCATAGAAAATCACCGGCTGCTCGTGCAGGTGATTGTAATTGTCCGCAATCTGCCGGACCGAGCGCGGCAGCACGTCCATTTCGGACTTTTCCTTCATTTTGGCAGCGTTGATTCTCGCCTTCCGCATGGCGGGAATACGCGTGACATACATCCACACCATCATCGCCAGCGACCACAGGATCAAAATGAGTGCGGGCGTCAATATCGCCTGGTTCATGAAGTCTCTCCCTCGTTTGAACGCATGTTAGCGCGTGCCTCACGTTTGGCGACATGCATTTTTGAATGGAGGGCAATTTAAATTGTTTTGTTATCCCGGACGCGCAGCGATCCGGGACCAACCGGGTTTCCCAAAATGCGGCATCATACTTGCCGCGTCATGCCGGGCCGTAGTGCCCGGCATCCATGGACCACAGGAACAAGTCCTGTGGTGACGCTCAGAGGTAGCGGTCGAGAGGAGAAACTTGATACCCAGCAACAGATTGCAGAGTACCGATTGAATTATGACGCAAGGCGTCCGCTTGTATTCGCGGTCAAGTCTGCCCAACCTTCAGGCGGATATCCGCGTCAGGAGCCTCATAGGCATCAAACGCGTCGAGAAGCGCATCCGGGTCATTGCTGATCTGCAGCATGGCGCGATGGTTTTTGGCGACAAAGCCATCGGCCGCCATCCGGTCGAGAAAAGCAATCATACCGTCGAAATAGCCACCCGCATTGAGCAATCCGACGGGCGATTTGTGATGACCCAATTGTGACCAGGTCCAGATTTCGAACAATTCTTCCATCGTGCCAATACCGCCCGGCATGGCGATGAAACCGCCGGACAACTGCGCCATCATGGCTTTGCGTGCGTGCATGGAGTCGACGACATGCAATTCGCTCAATCCGGCATGGGCGACCTCCTTGATCGCCAGAAATTCCGGGATCACGCCGACGACCTTGCCGCCCGATTCCAGGGCGGCGTCGGCCACCGTCCCCATAAGGCCAACCCGCCCGCCGCCATAAACCAGCGTCACGCCGCGATCGGCAATCGCCCGCCCCATGGCTTTGGCAGCGGCGGTATATTCGGGCCGCGCGCCGGAATTGGATCCGCAATAGACACAGACTGATTTCATCTTATTCCCCAAACTCGGCCATCGCCCTGAACGCCTTGACGATGCGCTCAGGCTCAATCGCCATGATGCGTTCACCGACGCTTACCTCAGCCGAGCGCATTTGATCGCCTTCATAATCCCAGAACCGATTGGCGAGCCAGACGCCGGTCTCTCGCGCAGCATGATCTCGCGCGCCCTGTACCTGCTTTTCATTCATGGGCAGGCGAATATGGAACATGTTGGTGCGCGGCTCTGCCGGTTCGATCTCGAAACCGGACGCGCGGCCGATAGCCGCCGCCAGCTGTCCGGCGCGTTCGATATAGGCGGGCATGCGCGCCATGCGTTCGGGCAGCAGGCGCAGCGCATCGGCAATATAGGGGAAGCCCCGGATTTGCAGCCCGCCCAGCCGGTGCCGCCAGATTTTTGCGTCTTCGATAAACGCTGCAGATCCAGCCAGAGCCGCCCCGCCCAGCGCACCAATATCCTTGTAAAAAGACACATAAATGCTGTCCGTCCCGGCACAGATGTCGGCGAGCGTCTGGCCATCAAAAGCCGCCACGCACGTCCACAAACGCGCGCCGTCAATATGCAGGGGAACCCCGCGCGCCTTGCAAACTGCCTTGATCGCTTCCAGCCCGTCCCGGCTCGGCAAATCCCCGCCCCCATGGCGCTGTGGAAGCTCCAGAAAAACAGCCGCCAAATCAGCTTCACAAGCTTCAATATCGCGCGCCGACACGGCTGCGCGCCAATCCCCCGTCAACTCCGCCTTGAGGCTATGAGCCTCGCGATAGCCATGCTCTTCATGCAATTCGAGATGCGATGAGGGATGCAGAAGCAGCGTGTCGTGCCCGGTCGCCCCGGCGTGAATACGCGCCGCGACGCCCTGCGCCATCGTGCCCGTTGGAAACCACAGCGCCGCTTCAGCCCCGAGATATTCAGCGGTTTTCTGCTCCAGCTCTGCCGTCATTGGATCGGCGAGATACATGGCGTCGGCCCATCTCCGGTCCGCCACGAAATCTGCGATCTCGCCCAGTCGCACAGCCAGATCCATATCCCCGTCATGCGGGAAGCCGAGGGTGACATCGCACCGGGCTTTCAGATTGTCGCCTTCACTCATACTGATTTTTCATCATCCGGAATCACATCTGGCGGCATCTTAGGCCAGAATGGGTCTGTGACACGGGAGAAAAAGATGAAACGCGTAGTCCTTGCTGCAGGTGCCTTGCTGCTGTCAGCCCCGGCATTGGCCGATCCCATCACCATCCCGACGGAAATCTGCCGTGGGTATTTCTTTATTCCCGTCACCCTGCCCGCGCGCGATGACCGGCCCGAAGACCGCACACTCTGGTTTCTCTACGACACCGGCGCATCATCGAGCTATGTCGATCCCGATTCGATAGAGCGCATCTCCGGCATGCGTGTTGAAACCGGCAATCGTGCGCGCATTCGCGACGCCAGCATGGGCACGCTCACCGTGGGCATGAGGCCGCGCGTCACCGAACTGGATCACCTCTCCATAGCGCTCGGCCGCGAGATTGACGGCATCCTCGCCTTTGATGCCTTCGACAATTATCTGCTGACGATTGATTATGGCGCAATGGAAATGCGCCTCGACACGGGCGAGCTCCCAAGACCCGACAATAACACGGTGTTTTCGGCACGCGGGCCGGATGATCGGCCCTGGCTGCGGGTCATGGTCGGCGACCGGGCGCGGCGCATCCTGATCGACAGCGGCGCTGCGGGAACGGCATTCGCGGTACGTGACCTTCACCGCTACGATCTGGAAAATCCGGCCCGGCCAATCGGGGCCTCCGTTCGGTTCACCCGGATCGAATATCGCGATGGCGGACGGCTCGCCGATCCCGTCACATTCGGGCCCAACCGGATTGAAAACCCGCTGATTTCAGAAGTGCCGGAAACCGAACTCTTTGGCGGCGAAGCCATGTCGCACTTTGTCTGGACCTTTGATCAGCAAAACGAACGCGTGCGGATCGTGCCGATCACGCCCGGTGCCACGATGGAGATACCGTCAGAGCGTCATCACGGCATGGCATTGCGTCCGGTCCGTGATGGCCTCCATGTTGAAAGCATCCTGCCCGATAGCGGGGCTGAAAACGCCGATATTCAGGCTGGCGACGTGATCACCCACATTATGGGGGCGCCGGTAAGAGGCCGCGGTTGTGGCATGGAAGGGCTTGAAAACTGGACCGTCACGCGCGTACGTGATGGCGAAGCGGCCGATATCGATATTCCGCTCGTCACCCTTGTGGAGTGAAGATGCGTGATATTGGTGTCCGCATTCAGCATTACTCGCGTCATCCTCCGGCCCCGCCGAGCGGGGCCCGGGGGATCTCAGGCAATCGAGATGCCCCGCATAAAGCGGGGCATGACGCAACCGGACAATTCTAAAGCCCCAGCGCGGCCTGTGTCTCTTTCGTCCAGCCCACCAGCACCTGATCGCCATGCTCGATCACCGGGCGTTTGACGAGTGTCGGATTGGCGGGAAGCAGGCCTGACGGGTCGCCTTCGGCCCTGGCCCGCGCCGCCTCATCCAGGCCCCGCCATGTCGTTGATCGTGTATTGACCAGCGGGCCCGCACCCACCGCCTTGATCCAGCGCGGCGCGAGCGTTTTCAAATCCGCTTCGGCGCGAATATCAACGAAGGTGTAGTCCGCACCGGCCGCGTCCAGCGCCTTCATGGCTTTCTTGCAGGTATCGCAATTCTTCAGGCCGTAGAGATTCATGTATTCAGGTCATCCGTTGTTGGTCGTGTAAAACCTTCGGGGCCGAACCGTCCGGGTTGGCTTTTCTCAAATATTGTAAGCCCGGCAAAAGCCGCGACAGGCAATGTCATCACAAATACAATCAATGTCACGAATACAAATCCCGATAGGCTTCCACCCGTTGGGATTGACCCAACTCCGGCAAAGATTGCCAAAGGCAGAGAATACCCAAAAACCGGCACGATCATGGTGCTCATCAAGCGCTCGGGATTGCGGGTTTGTGCAGGGCGTGGCGGATGACTCGGCGTCGGGGAGTCACCGCCAATGAATTTTGACTCTCCACGAAATCGCTGGATTGCCAATATTATAACAGTCGCCAACACGAACAGGACTTGGAAGACGCCCACGCCGCTCAGCCAATCGTTTGGCAAGCTGTCTGAAATGAAGCCAGACACCGCAATCATCAATACCAAAAAAAGGCTGATGGCCCATCCCAGTAATATCTGCCTGACACGTCGGCGAGACTCACCAAATGGCTTCGATTGAGCATTCATGGCCAATGTCTAGCAGGAAACCAATCCAACTTCAGCTGGAAAGTCTCATTCCGCCGCCTCGTTGACCGCACGCAGGGTTTCGGCCCTGGCTTCGACCAGTTCGACAATATGCTCAATCATCTCCTCATTGGAGACATTATGGTCCGGCTTGCCCGATACATACATCTTGCCCGAGCCCTTGCCGCCGCCGGTAAAGCCGAGATCGGTGAACA
>CAXBKM010000151.1:0-5370 GCA_963976265.1 uncultured Maricaulaceae bacterium | reverse complement strand
GGTCGTCCAGCGTTGCATCGGTCGAGCAATCATTGACGAAAATCATCTCATAGGACCGCCCGTCCAGCGCCTCGGCGATTTCACCCGCGAGATTGGCGACATTGCCCGCTTCATTGTGGGCGGGCACGACGATGGAGATATCTACGGCTTCGGTCATGGCGAAATCAGCGCCTCATGGCTTGCAGGACTGTGGAGTCCGTTACATACCCGTTTTTGACGGTCGTGCGAGGGGTTTTCCTGTTTCACGTTCAGTGACCGATGAGGTGTTATGTCCAATCTTCCAGCCATTCTTGAACGCAAGCCCCGGCTGATCATCGCCCTGCTCGCTGCAATGGCCGCCCTGATGGGCGTGTTCACCCTGCCGCCTCTGGACCGTGATGAATCCCGTTTCGGTCAAGCCACGGCGCAAATGCTGGAGACCGGCGATTATGTGCGCATTCGCTTTCAGGACGAGGCGCGCAACAAGAAACCCGCCGGAATTCACTGGATGCAGGCGGTCACGACGGGCTTGCTGACTGGTCCCGAGGCGCGCGCCATGTGGAGTTATCGCATCCCGTCGGTTCTGGGCGCGATCCTGGCGGCGCTCGCGACCTATTGGGGCGGTGCCAAGCTGGTCGGTCGGCAGGCCGCAGCCGCAGGGGCGGCCCTCTTTGCTGTCTCGATATTGCTGGGAATTGAAGGAGGTATCGCCAAAACTGATGCCATGCTGGCCGGTCTGACGACGCTGGCCATGGCCGCGCTGGCGCAACTTCGAACGGGCGGCGGCAAGAAGGCCGCCCTGGTATTCTGGGCTGCGATTGGCCTGGGGATACTGATCAAGGGCCCTGTCACCCCCATGGTCGCGGGGCTGGCGATCATCGCCCTGCTCATCTGGGAGCGTAAGTTCAATTGGCTCAAACCACTGGCTTACTGGCCCGGCCCGTTAATGGCGATCGCGATTGCGGCGCCCTGGTTGATCGCCGTGCAGATCGCCACCGATGGCGCGTTTTTGCGGCAGGCGCTCGGCGATGATCTGGGTCCAAAGCTGGTTTCCGGTCACGAGCGCCACGGCGGGCTTCCCGGCTATCATTTGCTGCTATTGCCGGCGCTGTTCGTCCCCGCCGTGATGTTTCTAATCCCCGGCGTGATGCGTGCCGTCACGGCCGTTCGCGGAAAAATCGACGATGAAACTGCGTCTGCGGCACGCTTCCTCATTGCTTGGGCAATCCCGACCTGGCTGGTCTTCGAACTCCTGCCGACCAAGCTGCCGCATTATGTTCTACCCGCCTACCCGGCGCTTGCCCTGCTGGCGGGGTGGGGCTGGATGCATCTGGCGCAAAGCCGCCCCTGGATGCGCAGTCTTTACGTTTTGCCGGCCTTCCTCGGCGTCATCATCCTGTCAGCATTGATCGCCGCCGCGCCGGGAATCTACGGTCCGGGCTGGATAATTGGCGGATTGCTGGCCGGAGCATTTGCCTTGCCGGCGCTCGGCGCGATCATTGAAACCATACGTGGACGTGCACCCAGCGCGCTGATTCTGGCGCTTGTCGCCGGGCTCGCCTGGCACGCCATGGGGCGCGGCATCGCCATATCGGCGTCCAGCGATTTGCGACTGGCTGACCGGGCACGCACCGCGATTTCAGACATGGCCGCTGAGCGCGGGCTGGAAACCGCCAACCTTCCAATCGTCTCGACCTATACCGAACCAAGTCTGGTGTTTTCGCTTGGCACTGATACCCAACTGGTCGAATGGCCGGACCTCGGCGCCCTTTCAAACGCCATGTCCGCCCCCCATATCACTATTGAAGACAC
The DNA here is from genome assembly GCA_963976265.1 of uncultured Maricaulaceae bacterium. Lineage (GTDB taxonomy): Bacteria > Pseudomonadota > Alphaproteobacteria > Caulobacterales > Maricaulaceae > Hyphobacterium. The sequence continues at coordinate 3,579 of CAXBKM010000151.1, read as the reverse complement.
GTCGCGCGCCGGCGATGATTTGGCCAATCTGGAAGCCCTGGAGACCGGGGTTTGCGCCGTGCGCGAATTGCCCGGCGTCAATTATTCACGCGGCGACGAGACCGTGCTGATCGTGCGCCTGCATAATTGCCCTTCTCAGGAGTAGCCCCCATGAGCCGTGAAATCGAGATCGTTGAAGTCGGCCCGCGCGACGGCCTGCAAAATGACCCGGTTTTGATGCCCACGGAGGTCAAAATCGAGTTCGTGAACCGCCTGATCGCAGCCGGTGTCAAGCGTATGGAAGCGGCCAGTTTCGTCCATCCCAAACTGGTTCCGGCGATGGCCGATTCTGACGCCGTGATGGCGGCTGTTCCACGCGTCGACGGCGTCAAATATATCGGGCTTGCCTTGAATGAACGCGGCATGCGCCGTGCGCTTGAAACAAAATGCGACGAAGTCAATTTCGTCATGGTCGCATCGGAAGGCTTTGGGCGGCGCAACCAGAATGCCAGCCCGGAAGAGACCGCCGATCTGTTCGACCGGATCGCAGTCCTCGCCCATGATGATGGCGTGCCGGTCTCGGTGACGATCTCGGTGGCCTTTGGTGATCCCTTTGATGGCGAGGTGCCGATCTCGACCGTCGCCATGCTCGCCGAACGCGCTGCGAAAGCCGGGGCGTGCGAGTTGGCGCTGGGAGATACGATCGGTGTTGCCAATCCCTGGGATGTTCGCCAGCGCATTGATGCCGTTCGAACCGCTGCCCCCGACATCAAACTGCGCATGCATTTCCACAATACGCGCAGCACCGCGCTGGCCAATATCTACGCCGCGATCGAATCCGGCGTTGATGTGATCGACGCGTCCTGCGGCGGAATCGGCGGCTGTCCGTTTGCGCCGAAAGCCACCGGCAATGTCGCCACCGAAGATGTCGTCTACATGCTGCACCGCGCGGGTTTTGAAACGGGCATTGACCTTGATGCGATGATTGACACCGCACTCTGGCTGGAAAATGAGGGTCTGAAACACCCAATCCAGTCCATGCTGGCGAAAGCAGGCGGGTTCCCGCCTAGCGCCTGAAAACCGATAGCAAAACAGCGCGCATCATGATTCCGCCGACAATCATCGGCGTCAGCAAAACGGTCAAAAACCGGCCCCAAAGACCGGGATAGAATTTCCAGAAATAGCGTATGAGGCCGCGTGCCTTGGCCCATTCCACGCGCAGGCGGCTGGCCTTGCTGGTGGACCCATAATGCAAAACACGCGCGCGCGGCTCAAACATCACGACGCCGCCCGCTTCGCGGACCCGGCGGCACAGATCGATGTCCTCGACATGCAGGAAATATTTCTCGTCCATCCCGCCCAGCTCCAGATAGTCATCACGCCGCATCATCATCGCCGCGCCGGATGTTACGGGCGTCTCAATCGCGGTTTCCGGCAGGGGCTCATGCTCGCGGTGAATATCACGGAAGACAGGCCCGAAAACTTTTTCCAGCCGGTTGAGCCCCATAAAGCCGACAAACGCCGACCAATGGGTCAACTCGCCGCGCCTCGCGCCGCGCTGTTCGATACCATCTTCGCCCGATATCAACGCGCCCACGAGCCAGGGCCGGTCCTGCATCATGCCGGTTTCGAGCAGGCGGCGTGTCGCGCCCGATTGGGATATGGCATCCGGGTTCAACAGATAGAGATGCTCGCCCGTCGCAGCTTTCGCGCCAATATTGCACCCCTTGGCGAAACCGAGATTTTCATCGGTTTCAATCAGGATCATCTTGTCCTGTTTGGCGGCCGTCTCACGCAGGAAGATATTCGTCGCCTCGGGATTTCCGTGATTGACCAGCACGAATTCATCTATGCCGGGCGCAACAATGACGGCCTCGACCGCTTCGGTCAGGCTGTCCCCTGTATGCCAGGAGACCATGACAACACTGACGCAGGGCTTACTCATCGCGCGCGGCCCTTTGCGCCCAGGAACATGGTTCCGCCCAGCGCCAAACCCAGCGCGCCAAGATGCCATTCCTGCCAAATGCCATAACTGAAGAAGATGAACACAAAATAGGCCGAAACCACCCAGGCAATCGCCGCGGCCTGTAGCCGTGATAATTGCGGCGCGCCTGCGACCCGGCCGCCAATCATCACCAGCGCAAATGTCAACAGCATCGACCCGATCAGGCCGGTTTCCAGCCAGACATGCAAGGGCGCATTATGAGGATGCAATGGCAAAAGCTCATAGGCTTGGCCGCGAACCATACCGTCCTGGGAAATGACTCTCGAAGCATCAAACCCCCATCCCGTCCAGAGACGCTCCTGCAGGGTTTCACCAGCGAAGGCCCAGATTTCCAGACGAATATCCCAGGATGCCGGAATGGAATTTCGGATCGACTGGGGCAGCATGGTTGCAAGCCCCGGCAATATCAGCGGGATGACGACAAAGGCCCCGGCCAATGCGCCGAACAGGCCAGACAACATGCCACGTGGGCGCCAATAGGTCGCTGCAGCAATCACCATCGCGAACAGGACCGCAACGGCATTGACCGAAATGGAAAAACTGAAACCGACAATGATCACAATACCAATCAGTGTCAGCCCGATCAGCGGCCCACCTTCACGCCAGGCAAGCGCTGCGGCTGGCCCCGCCATCAAAATGAGCGGCAGCGCGCCATGTCCCAAGCTTTGCGAGACGCGGATCTGAAAATCAACAAGGGTCGCCGGTGCCAAAGTGTCGAGGTCCAGACCGCCTTCCAGAGCCGCCTTGACGATCGTGGTTATCGCGCTGCCGGTAAAACTTTCCATCAACAGGAACAAAGCCGCGCCCATGGTCGCAAAAAGAAAGAGGCTTTCAGCGCGCGCCTTCCAGCGCCCTCTGAGTTTGGCGCAGGCGACCGCGAACGCCGCATAGAAGGGAATACCCAATGCCAGTTTTATCATCTGGTCGGGCTTGTCATACGGCGACCAGAGCCATGTGATGCAGACCCATGCGATGAACAGGGTCGCCACCAAGGCTTCCCACGGAATATCGCGGCGAAAACCCTTGAAGATCGAGATTGGAAAGGCGAACAATCCGCCCAGGAAAACAAGAGGCGCAACCATCAAGCCGCCTGCGCTGATCAGCAGGCCCGCCAAGGTGAAAATCACCATGACGGAAATACCGGCCCTCGCGCCTCCTGTTTCGTAGGTCGTCATGCTTTCGTTCGGTCCCTACTCGGCGCGCTGATCAGGTGGCAACGCATCGGCAACAAGGCGCTGCGTGGCCTCATCGAGCGAAATGACTTCCTGGCGTTTGCCATCTTCACCGAGATAGCGAAGTGCAACGGTCTGCTCGTCGGCTTCGCGGCGCCCGACAACTGCAATCACCGGCACCTTGCCGACCGAATGTTCGCGGACCTTGTAGTTGATCTTCTCATTGCGGAAATCAGCAATCGCGCGAACGCCTGCCTTTCTGAGCGTGTCGACAACCTGCTGCCCATAACCATCGGCTTCCTGGGTGATGGTGGCGACGACGACCTGTGTCGGCGCGAGCCAGAACGGGAATTTTCCGGCATAATTCTCAATCAGAATACCGACAAAGCGTTCGAATGACCCCAGAATTGCGCGGTGAATCAT
>CAXBKM010000150.1:0-5373 GCA_963976265.1 uncultured Maricaulaceae bacterium | reverse complement strand
CACAAAAAACAGGCCGGCCTTCGGATTGAGGGCGTTGATCACAAACCCCCGAATGAAATGCCGGTGTGGGCGACGGTCAGTACTGGCCGGTGATGACTCACCAGCGTCCCTCCAACCCTCCCAAGCCAGATACATCAGAAACAGCGCACCGCCCCAGCGAAGAATTTCATAAAGTACTGAAAACTGATCGATTAGGGTGGCCAAGCCCAGAGCCGATGCTGCGCCTATCATCAGCAGGCCGAGCGCGATTCCAGCCGTCGCTGACAAACCAGCGCGCCGCCCCTCTGTTGCGCTCAGCACAGCGAGCCAAGCCATATTGGGCCCGGGCGTGAGCTCGACCAGCAAAACCGCCAGCATGAAGGTTAGAAATATTGCAGCCTCAGGCATCTCGGTCCTTTTACAACCCTGACAAACAAGCTTCACCAATATTCAGTGCCGCAAGAAGCGGGTGGCATCATCAGGCGAGCCGGATCATCATGCACATATGACGAACCAGACCTCATACGACATTTCTGCCGCATCGCGTGACTTTCCGCGGATTGCCGACGCGCTCGCCTTTTTGGGGGATCGCTGGCGCGATCATCCCGATCTCGACGCTGTCGCCCGGCAGGCCGGATTGTCGCCGCATCATTTCCAGCGCGTCTTTACGCGCTGGGTCGGTGTGTCACCCAAACGCTATGTTGGCGCACTCGCCCATGCTGAGGCGCGTGATGCGCTCAATGAGGGTGCCAGTCTGCTCGATGCCTCTTTTGAGGCGGGCCTGTCCGGCCCGGGGCGATTGCACGATCTGTTCATTGCCCACGAGGCCGTGACGCCCGGCGACGCCAAACGGCGCGGCAAGGGTTTGTCCTTTGTCTGGGGTGTGGGCCCAACACCGTTCGGAGATGGCATTTTTCTGATCGCGCCGCGCGGGCTGTCCGCACTGGCTTTTGCGGATCCGGATATCGATGAGGGATTCGCCGATTTGAAGGCGCGCTATCCGGCGGCGAGCTATGTTCGTGATGATGCAGAAGCGACACGCTGGGCACAGCGTATCTTTACCGGCGAGTCAGGCCCGATTCCGCTTGCGCTTTATGGAACGCCCTGGCAGCGACAGGTCTGGCGCGCCTTGTTGGCGATTCCGCCGGGCGAGACCTCCACTTACAAAACGGTCGCGCAGCAGGTCTGCACACCCAAAGCCTCGCGCGCCGTCGGCGCAGCGGTTGGAGCCAATCCAATCAGCTGGCTTATTCCGTGCCATCGTGTGTTGGCTTCAGATGGCCGCCTGACCGGTTATCACTGGGGTGTCGCGCGCAAGCGCGCCATGCTGATCTATGAGGCGGCCAGCAGCTGACAGCAAATTGATGTGCGCACGCGCGTGACGCGGGCTCCGGGCCGCGCTAAATAGACGGCATGCCAAATTCATTTGTCTTCGCATTGGGGTTTACCCTTCTGGCCGCAGCCGGGCTTGTCCTTCGCTGGGCCTTTGCGCGCTGGCTCCTGGTTCGCGATGCGCATGAAGAATATGACGAGCGCGCGGCTTTCGGCGCTGTCAGTGTTGAGGGAATCGAGAAAGCTGAATTTTGCCGGATATATGTCAGCGCACATGAGCCGCGCTGGGCGCTTTATGCGGCGCTGGCGCTGCTGACGGCCATTGTGGTCACCTGGCCCGCCTTGCAGGCGCTGCTTTATATCTGGGACCAAATCCGGTTTGCATCGGGTGCATCGGACGTTTTTGCGCCGGGATATTATCCCTGGATGTTCTTTATGTTCTTTGGATTGGTCGGCGCCTGGGCCTTTTGTGGGTGGTTGGCAGCGCGGGTTTTTCACGCACGTGCGCCAGAGGAATTTCATGCTGCCATTCTTAGGGCCCAGGGCCAGCCGATTGATGATGTTGAAATCAAACGTCGCCGTCCCAAATGGGCGCGCCGCGCCCAAATGATGCGCGAAGGAAAGAATTGAAAATGGAATATTTGCACTCAATGCTGCGTGTCAGCGATGTTGATGCAGCGCTCCGCTTTTTTTGCGAAGGCTTGGGTTTGAAGGAAATCCGGCGCACCGACAGCGAAGCGGGTCGCTTCACATTGATATTCCTCGCCAGTCCTGATGACATGAAGCGCGGCGGATTCACCGGCGAGGAATCGCCCATCCCCGCCGGTCTGGCGACAATCGAGCTCACTCATAATTGGGACCCCGAAGACTATGACGGCGGCCGCAATTTCGGACATTTGGCTTATCGGGTCGCCGACATCTATGCGATTTGCGCCCATCTCGACGCGATGGGTTATGTTATTCACCGTCCGCCAAGAGACGGGCGCATGGCATTCGTGAAATCACCCGACGGAATATCGGTGGAACTTCTGCAGGCGGGCGGCGCGCTGCCCGCGCAGGAGCCCTGGGCGTCAATGGAGAGCACGGGCAGCTGGTAGCCCCCGAATGTGGGCATTAGCTGGCTTGCAAGGTCAGCTTTTTGATTCGGTCAGCCCGCAGAAGGCGAACGCCGTTCGCCGTTGACAGCGCGAGCACGACAGCACCATTGAATTCCTGGTAGGCCGAGGGCTGACCCATGAGTGTTTCCTCGGCCTCATCAAGTCCGACATAGACAATCCGTGCGGGCAGGCCCCGGTCCTTGGCGCGCAGCCAGGCGTCGATCAGGGAGCGGGGCGCATGAGTATCATCCGGGAATGTCAGGACGTGGACTTTCCTCAACGCTGCCACACGGTCCGGGCCGAGCACGCCTTCCAGAACGCGCATGGCGTGCTGCGCCTTGGCGGCCTTCTCGTCATTGTCAATAAATGTCAGGAGGCGTGCGCCGCGCCACAGACTTTCGGTGTCTGACCAGGTCAAACCGGGCGGCGGCGGCCCCTCACCCAGTGTGAGTCGATAGCCAGACCCAGCCTCACCGTCGATCGGCACACCAGATTCCATCAGGGCGGCCATATCGCGATAGATCGTTCGCAGCGAAACGCCGAATTTGTCAGACAGGCTTTGTGCGGTGACGATATCGGAACCCGCCTCTTTCAACGCGCGTACGATCTCAACAAGGCGGCGGGCACGACTCATGACATTTCCTGACAATCAGACATTTTCTTATGCCGGTGATGCGCTTGGCAGGTCAAGATGTCTCGCGCCAATCGACGTGCTATCCTATCACGTCTGACATGCCGTAAAGCCCGCTGGGGCGGCGATGTAACCAAAGCGCCGCTTCCAGAGCACCCTTGGCAAAGACACGACGGTCCAGCGCGCGATGTGACAGTGTGATTTCTTCCATGTCAGCCAGAAACCGAACGGCATGGTCGCCAATAATTCCGCCGCCACGCGTCACCGAAAACCCGATTGCGCCGGGTGGCCGCTTGCCTTCACGTGCTACCGCCTTGACGTTGGGTAAATGCTGTTCGCGCGCATCAGCGACGGCTTCGCCCAATATTAGCGCGGTACCCGATGGCGCATCGACCTTGTCACGATGATGGGCCTCGTCAATCTCCACATCCCAGCTCGATTTTGGCAAGGCTTGCGCCGCTTTGGCGGTTAAGGCTTCCAGCACGGCCATGCCCAGGGAGAAATTGCGCGCGGCCAGTATGGGCAGGGATTTCGCGGCGGATTTCAGGGCTTGTTTCTGTTCTGGGGTAAAGCCGGTGACGCCGGTGACAAGACCAAGTCCAGCGCGACCTGATAATCGCTCTGCCGCAGCGATACTGGCGTCTGGTGCGCTTGCATCAATCAGAATATCTGCATCGCGACAGCCATCTTCAATACCGATCTCGGCAGCCAGACCCAAACGGCCCACACCAATGATTTCGCCAATATCGTGGCTTTCACCCTCAAATTCGGACCGCACGATCGCACCGCACAAGTCAAACCGTGGATCAGACAGAGCTTCACGCGCAATGGCGCGGCCTAACCGTCCTGTGACTCCCAAGACTGCAATACGAAGCGTCATGGCTCGCTCCTTTTCCCATTGTCCCGCGACAAGTATCGCGGTGTTCGCCGATCAGGTCCAGCGAGCCGCAATAACTCAGATAATGGAAGAGACCATGCGTTCGGCCAAAGCTGCTCCAAGCCATGCAGCGACCGGGATAAGAATATACAAGAAGAAGCGCGTGGTTACGGGCGCGGAGATGGGCCACTCGCGCAAGCGTTCCAGTCGCGCCTCATAGGCCGTCAATCCGGCCAGCCCAGCCGCCGCAGGCATGTCTCCGGAAAAGGCGGCGTCGCGCAATTTTGAAAGACGCGCTCGAATATCGGTCAGGGCGACGGCTTTTTCAGCAACGATACGGCTGTGAACGGCGCGCAGGGCCAGAAAAAAACTCGTTATCGCCAGCGCGCCAGCCCCCAATATCATGGGCAATGCGCCCGACCAGGCGGCCCCGGTTCCCAAAAAAGCCACACCGATGGCCGCAAAAATCAACCAGGACAGGGCACTGCGCAGCGCGATCTGTCCGTAGACATCGAGCCGGTCGGGGTTATCCAGGTCGACGATCAACTGATCGGCCGCCAGATCCCGCATCGCCCGGCTTTCTGCGCTCATTGAATGTATGGCCCGCGCCAAAAGAATGAAAAGCAGGGGTGATATGATCAAAAACCAAATTCCGGGCGACTGAATGTAATCCAGCAGGCTGGTTTCAACCAGCGCGCCAAGCGGAAAAACATTCATGCCAATGCCAATGGCAGAACCGACAACAATCGGCACCCAGCCCCGACGGCTCCGACCCTTACGGCGTGTTTCATATTGATCAACCGCGTCATGGCCATCGCGCAGGGTAAGGGCAAGCGCCGCCCTCACTCTCGGCGTGAGCGTCTCTGCGGCGGCAGACAAGCTGACGGCAGCGGTAAAGATCGCTGAGAGCAACAGGGCAAAAATCGTCGCGCTCTGAACAGCCAGACCACCGGTCTCTGCAATCCGTGCCGTGGTATATCCGTTCAACTCAGCAATCAGAAAAAACGCGATGACCGGAATGACGAAGAGCGCGATGGCTGTGCCCCAAAACCCAAGGGGTAAGAGATCAAACAATCTCGCCTCGAAACCGAGATTGCGGTTTGTTTTGGTGTCGTCCTTATCCACGTCAGTCATGGCCCGGACGGTATCGCGTCTTTGCGAATGCGTCATCATAATCCGCAATCTGCTGGCGTTATTCGGTTTCGGTTTTGGATTTTTGAGAGACAATCAGCCCCTAACAAGGTTGAGCCAACAGTATGACCGCCAGTAAGGCAAGCACGACATAACCCACAATCATCTCCTGTCGCTTGATGACGCGCCAGCTTACGCAGGGCGTGGTGTGAAGCAAAAATAATCTATGAAGTTTCATTCACTTAGTGAATATGATTCACGCAAGCATTCCATTGCAATGGATCAGGAAGAAACCCGGCCCAAGGCCATTAAGCATAGTCATTCCA
>CAXBKM010000149.1:0-5374 GCA_963976265.1 uncultured Maricaulaceae bacterium | reverse complement strand
TTTCCGGCATGTTGGAGCATCGTTGAAAGGCTTGAACGGCACCGGCGCGGTCATTGCGTTCGTATCGCACTGTCCCGAGGAGCGCCCATGCATCGCCCTGGCGGCTAAACCCGCCGCGCTGCAAGGCTTGTTCGAATGCCGTTTCAGCTTCTGCCAGCTCATTTTCCTGATAAAGCGCCTCAGCCAGTTTCAAATAATCATCACCGGCACCGCTTTGCTGGGCAATTTGCTGGAGAACCGGGATCGCCCGTTCAAACTCGCGCGCCTGACGCCACATGCTGGCAAGGGCATCAAGATTGGTCGCATTGCGTGGAACGCGGCCCGCATTCATCTCGCGCTCAAGGATTACAGCACCGCGATATGGGTATTCGAAATAGCTGTAATACTGCGCGATCCGGAAAATCTCACGCTCTTCGGTGAGCATACCATTGAGGTACATCAGCTTGTTGGCTTCAAACGCACCGCTTTCATTGTCGGTCCGCGCCATAAGGGCGACGAGGGACGTCCAATAGTTTTCCTCGCTGGGCCAACGCTCCACCATTTGGCGGATCAAGGTCAGTTGTTGAGGAACACGGTCAAGCTGTTGGAGGTAGAAGAGCAACAGGTCAAAATGACGGCGCTCTGCCGGGCTCGCCATATCAAATGCCATTTGCGCGTAGCGAATGCCTTCGCTGTAACGCTCGGCTTGGCCATACGCCTGGGCCAGCATCATCGCCAAACTGCCGTTGAGTGTCGCACCATCACGGATCGCCTGTTCAAACGCCGCAATTCCCTGCGAGTACCGCTCAGAGATGATGTAAAGCTGTCCAACATTTAGCCGCAGGCTGACGATTTCATCGGTTGTTGCTGCGCCAGAATTGATCGCAGCCTCAAAGTCGGAAATCGCCTGCGAATTGCGGTCCGAATTATAGTAAGCAACGCCGCGCATCCGATGAATAACAAAACGTTCGAAATTATTCGGATTTTGGCTGAGCAATGGCGTCAGCGTGCTGATTACGCAATTGAAATTATCCGTATTCAGGCATTCCTGAGCCGCCAAAATGGGCTCACCAATCGCCGCAGACATCGTGCGATCTACTTCGCTGCCCTCTTGTTCTTGCTGGCGGTTACGACGTTGCGCTTCCGCGTCAGCGACGCCGATAACAATCAGGGTAATCGCCAGTAATGGCGCCCCAAGCCACAGCATCCAGGGCTTGCGGTCTTCGCTACGGGTTTTTGTCATCTTCGTCATTTCGGACCTCAATGATGAATTTCGCGAACAGCTTTAATCTGCCAGCCTGAATTCGATGTCGGTTTCAACGCCGCGCCGAGCAACCGGCACACCATTCTCAACCTTTGGACTATAGCGCCAGCGTTCTACCGAACGGATGGACGCGCGTTCAAACATGGAACTTGTGCAGTTTGTGGCCACAACATTGGTTGGCGTGCCATCCGGCGTCACGTCGAACCGCATATTACAAGTGCCTTCAATGCCCCGTTCCGCAGCGCGCGGCGGGTATTGTGGCGGAATACGCACCAAGGGCTGGGCATTCCGGTCACTCACATTGAAACTGACATTCCCGCTATTAAGCTGGGGCGCATCAAACTCCGGAATGCTGCCCACAATCGTCGACAGGCTTTCGGTCGGCAGATCGGCGGCCTGGCGTTCAATTTGCGGCGGCGGTGGTGGTGGATCCACACGGCTCACATCGTCGATGGACGTGTCGCGTGTCCGCGCATTGATCTCTTCCACTTCCGGATTGATCTCAAAAGTCAGATCGTCACCGGCATCTTCGAGCGGAACCTCATCGGTAAAAATCAAGGTCTGCATCAATGTGAAGAGCAAAAATGTAACAAGTGCGGCTACCGGAATACCAACAACCAGTCGAACAATGGTCTGCATGTTAGTCTCCCTAATCCGTTTCGCCAGAAATACTGACTTCCACACCGAGCTCCATCAACATTTCCTGGACATCAAGGACCGTACCGATTGGTGCGCCCATATCGCCCTGGATCATGGCTTCAGCGCGGGGGTTCTCATCGAGCATCTGCTCGAGAACACCGCGCAATTGGGCCATTTCATAGATATCGCGATTGACCCAGATTTCGTCTTCAGATGTTACAGCGACCAGGATTGTCGGGCGCTCTCGCTCAAGAAGCAGAACATCAGGACGGTCAACTTCGGCACCGGGCTCTTTAACGAAGACAGCGGTCACGATGAAAAAGATCAGAAGAATGAAAACAACATCCAACATGGGTGTCATGTTCAGTTCGACATCTTCCTCATCAGTCTGTACGCGGCTTTGGCGTCTACCCATAATTTCTACTCCCGCCCCTAATTCGCCGTGTCACGTTGGCGTTGGATCGATACCGGAATTTCATTCACCCGCATCTCATCCCAAATACCCACTGTGATCCCATGCTCGGATTCATCATTGGGCTGCAGAAGAACTGCGCTATTGGGTTCCTCGGCCCGAATCCGTGCCACAGCCGCCAGAACCCGGTCAGCACTGGTCTGACGCTGGTTCACAAAGACGCGGTTCTCATCGTCAATCTGGACGAGAATAACCGGATTCGACTCCGTGATTTGATCCTCAGGCGGTGGTGGTGGCGGGCGCATGTCAAAGCCTTCTTCCTGAAGGAAGGTTGCTGTGACAATGAAAAAGATGAGCAGGATGAACACGATATCCAGCATCGGCGTCATATTGACGTCGGCCTGGTCGGCACTTCTGCGTGCACGTCTACGCATCGCTGATCACTCCAATTCAAGTTGGTCGGCAAGACGGGCCGTACGACGCTTGGCCATCAGCTCGATCTGGTTTGAAAACACCAGACCGGAGAGAGCCGCAACCATACCCGCCATTGTCGGGATGGTCGCGCGCGACACGCCTGCTGACATGGCGCGAGCATCGGACGATCCGGAAATTGCCATCACATCAAACACCTGGACCATGCCGGTCACCGTACCCAGAAGCCCCAGAAGCGGTGCAATCGCGACAAGTGTCTTGATCAACTCCACATTCTGCTCGGCGCGCTGTTTCACCTCCGAGATCAATTGATCCCGTATGGCATGCGCGTTCCAGGATGTGTGGTCAGAACGTGCTGACCACATCCGCAGCGCCCGCTTGGAATCTCCCTTGAAGGCAAATCCAAAGTAGGCGAGGCGTTCCAGGATAAAGGCCCACATCACGAAGGTCGCAATCATGATGACCAACAGGATGGGGCCTCCCCGATCGAGGAACTCCTGGAGGCCTGCTAGGGCTCCTTGGAAATCCATGACCTCAAGCCTCCCTTACGAACCGCCGCCGGCACGCTCTTCAGCGTGACGCGCGACAATTCCGGCTGCCTGCTCTTCAAGAGTTTGCTGTACGCCGCGCGCAAAACTCTGTGCGAAGCTGTGAATGAACAACAATGGTATGGCAGCAACAAGGCCGAGCACCGTGGTCACGAGGGCTTCGGAAATACCGCCCGCCATGATCTTGGGATCGCCCGTACCGAACAGGGTGATCTGTGTGAAGGTCTTGATCATACCGGTCACGGTACCCAGCAGACCCAGCAGCGGAGCAATACCGGCCGCCAGTTTGAGGAAGTTGAGACCAAATTCGAGCTTCGGCGTTTCCTTGAGGATCGCCTCATCGAGCTTCATTTCAATCACTTCTTCGCTGTGGTCCTTGACGCCTTCATAGGCCAGCATGACGCGGCCCAGAGGGTTGGAACGACCTGGTGTCGAACGACGCTTCTGCGCGGCAACAGCCGAGGACGTCATCACCAGCATCAGAAGGCGATAGATACCAAAGAGTGAGGATACAGCCAGCAGACCCAAAATGATCTTACCGACGATACGGCCCTGATCGATGCGCTGACCCAGGTCAGGAACATCCCGGTAGATGCGAAGGAGGCCGCCACGCGTGGGATCAACTGGACCCGTTGCGATCTCGCCATACTCTGCATTGTAGAGGCCCATGGCCGCTGAACGAAGATTTGCCGGTGGCTGCGCTTCGAGCTCAACCAGGCGATAGCGCCCGTTCGAGTTTTCTGGAACGACCCACTCGACGAATGTCGCCTGGCCACCGTCAGCCGCAAAGGCGATGAAGGGGCCGACGCGTGTTACGCGGACCGGACCGTCTGACTCGAGATCCACAACATTGGTTGAAAATGTTGCGATTTCTGCCTGATAGACCATCTCTTCGATGGCAGCCTGCCAGATATCGTCCAGCTCGGTGCGTGTCGGCAGCGTTCGGCTGTTCGCCAGAGTGTCGAGCGCCGCGGTACGACCGCCGTGCTGCGCACTTGTCATCGACGCACCAATGAGTGCCGAGAATTCACCGGCGGTCTGACGTGCAGAACCGAACAACTCACCGAAAGCACCTTGCGCGACACGCAATTCTTCGGCGGCCACGTCAATTTGCTCCTGATTGGCCGCAAATTGCGCTTCGAGTTGGTCTGCCCGGCTTTGCAGGGCCGACAATTCACCGCGGACCTGGCCGAGGCGAGCTGTCTGCGTATTCCGCTCTGCGCGGAACTCGCTCAGGCGGCGTTGATTTTCTGCGGTTGCTTCGCGCGCGTCACTGCGGACGCGGTTGAGCAATTCGCTGATGGAACCGGCAGGGGCTGTCTGTGCAGCAGCGCCGGCTGCGAAAATGGCCCCGAAACCGACGGCCATAGCGAGTGCTGTGATGGATAATTTCATCGCTTTATCTCCGTTCGATCGGTCTATTGATCCGCCGAGCCCGGAAGGGGCACGAGGAAGACTTCAGGGGTGGTCACTTCACGCGCAATGCGGAAGGCCCGTTGAACATCGTTGGTGCTGCTGGATGGAACATCGACCCAGTCATCAGCGCCACGGTAGAAAAGGTCCATGCTGTCGTCAGTGTTTTGACGGATCAAAGCCACGCGACCAATTTGAAGATAAGCGATTTTGACCTCGCTGCCGTCTTCGGCAACACCGACCACTTCTTCATATGTCCGGAGACCGCGACCATAAGAAGCTTCGATCTCGAAAGCGTTCAGGATCACGCGATACTTTTCAGCCGGGCTGATATTCGGATCATCAACGTCTTCATAGAGAGAGGCGATCCGGTCCATGCGAATGTCGCGCTGGAATGGAAGGTCCAGCTCGATGAAATTCTCAAGGTTTTCGATCATCTCGCGAAGCATCGGCATGATGTCGCGCTGAATATTGCCAACGCTGTCGATCTGCAGGCGCAACGAATCAAGTTCGTTTTGTTGCGACTGGATGAAGACCTCTTGCTGGGCAACATAAAGCCGCTGACTTTCGACCTGTTGCAGCAGCGCACGATATTCGAGCTCTGCGTTCGTGCGCTCGTCATCGATATTATCGATCTGCTGCTGAGTCGACGCGCCTTCCTGGGTGGATTGCTGGGCCACGTTCAAT
>CAXBKM010000148.1:0-5376 GCA_963976265.1 uncultured Maricaulaceae bacterium | reverse complement strand
GTATCATCGAAGCAATTCAGGATCGGTGAGGCAAAGCCGAGACCCAGAACATCCAGGTCGCGCATGTCGGGCCAGAGCACCCGAATTCGCCGCCAGATCATGTCGCAGGCGGTTTTCCCGCGCTGCGATTGATAGAAGCGATCCAGTTCATTGGCGTCATGGCGCATGGCCGGTCTCGTGCCTTTCAATTGTCCGGTGCGATGTTAGTCTTGATTTTCGCGGTGCGAAACCAAGGCTGAACATGACCGATATTCTGATCCGACAATTTGCCTGCCTCGATGACAATTACGGCTTTCTGGTCCATGAGCCCAGCTCTGGCCAAACAGCCTGTATTGATACACCCGATACCGGACGGATTCTCGAAGAAGCCGACAAGGCGGGCTGGGACATCACCCAGATTTGGAACACGCATCACCACTGGGACCATGCGGGCGGCAATCTCGCCCTGAAGGATGCGACCGGCGCGAAAATTTTTGCGCCCGCCTACGACAAGCACCGCATTGATGGCATCGACACAGCGGTCAGCGACGGCGACACGGTGTCGCTTGGCAATGCCAAGGCCCGCGTCATGTTCACGCCCGGCCATACGCTCGGGCATATTATCTACTGGTTTGAGGATCAGAATATCGCCTTTGTCGGGGATACGCTGTTTGCACTTGGATGCGGACGCCTGTTTGAAGGCACGCCGGCGCAAATGCACAAAAGCCTGAATCGTCTGGCGGCCCTGCCACCCAAAACAACGATTTATTGTGCGCATGAATACACGCAGGCCAATGCCCGTTTTGCCCTGAGTGTTGAGCCTGAGAACCCGGAATTGATTGCCTATGCGAAAGATGTGGATGCCAAGCGCAAGCGCGGCGAGCCGACCGTGCCAACCACAATCGGGCACGAATTGGCGGCCAATCCGTTTCTGCGCGCCCGGTCAGTTGACGAATTTGCGGCGCGCCGCGCTGCCAAGGATCGGTTTTAAACGATGACCGCTGATGAGGTGATCGCCGCACTGGATCTCGCGCCGCATCCCGAAGGCGGTTTCTACCGCGAAACTTTCCGCGATATTGACGGACCCGATGGACGCGCGCGATCCACCGCGATTTATTTCCTGCTACCCGCCGGCATCCGGTCGGCCTGGCACCGGGTCGATGCGATAGAGACTTGGCATTTTTATGCCGGTAGCCCGCTCTGCCTGGACATTAGCGCGGACGGGAAAACCGTTTTGCGTCACACGCTCGGACCAGATATTGCGGCCGGCGAACGTCCACAAATATCCGTGCCGGAACAGGCGTGGCAGGCTGCACAATCGCGCGGTGACTGGACACTGGTCGGCTGCACAGTCGCACCGGGTTTTGAGTTTTCAGGATTTGAACTGGCCGAAGACGGATGGTCGCCTGGCTAGGCCATTATTCAGGACGGCGGCGCGCCGCCAACCAGGATAATGGCAATACGTTCAGAAGACGGTCGACCCGCATGACCGGCCAGCGGATCAATCCGTATTTCCAGCAATTGGCCGTCAAAGGACGCCCCCGGTCCGCCTGACGAAACGATCCGCACGCGCTCCAGCCCGGCCAGAGCCGCTGAATCACGCGACTTGGCTTTCTCGATACCCGCAACGATCAAAGTGAGTGCTTCTGCAACGACGCCCAGCCCGTCACGCGGCGTCGCGCCATAGTCAACCTGAACAGGGCGACCCAGCATGCCTTGAAGGCGGCTGGCGGCCCCTTCAGCATGCGCAATAACGTCCGCAATGCTGCGACGCTCGGGGCGCAGGGCGCGCGCGGGTTCCCATGTGTCGGCGATCACGCCCTCAGGCGCATCTTCGGCATAAAAGGTCGCGCCGCCCAGCGAACTGATCCGCAAGACTTCTTCGTCCCAGTCCGTCACCAGGGAATTGCCGCCACCGGGGAGCCGCCGGGGTTCGAGCACCAATACCTCGTCGTCATCATCGCCGAGAAACAGAATAGCCGACCCGGTTCGGTCCAGAATGAAACCGCCGCCGCCATCGGTACGTTCAAAGCGTGAGACCGTGCTGGCTTCAGAGCGTTCTGCCGACAAGCGTCGGCGCAGCGGATTATCCGCAGCAACCGGCATCGAAGCGGCCAGCAGGGAAAACCCTGCCACCGCCAGCACAACTGACATAACCCACCGCTTCATGAAACAAGCTGGTGACGCGGCAAATAGGCGGTTTTGAGGCAGGTATCGGCATGCACCGTCGCCACCTCAAAACCGTGTCGTAAAAACGACACCCATTGTCGTGACCTAGCCTGCCATGTGCTGGCCGCCATTGGCTGCCAATGTGGCACCGGTAATGAAGCCCGCATTATCGCCGGTCAGATAGACCACGGCATCCCCGATTTCCTCGGCTTCACCCAGACGATTGACCGGAATGCCGGCCACGATGGAATCGAGCACATTTTGTGGCATGGCTGAAACCATGTCGGTGGCAATATAGCCAGGCGCGACGCAATTGATGGTGACACCCTTGCGCGCATTTTCCTGAGCCAGCGCTTTGGTAAAGCCAATCACACCGGCTTTCGCAGCAGAATAATTGACCTGCCCCATCTGACCCTTCTGGCCATTGATCGAGGAAATGTTGACGACGCGGCCCCATCCCGAATTGCGCATATTGTCGATCACGGGGCGTGTCATGTTGAACAGGGATGTCAGATCGACGCGCATCACGTCATTCCAGGCTTCCGGTGTCATTTTATGGAACATGCCATCGCGGGTAATTCCCGCATTATTGACGAGAATTTCAATCGGACCGCCCAGCGCGCTTTCCGCTTCACGGATGCCCGCTTCACACGCGTCGAACTCACCCACATCCCATTTGAAAACCTTGATACCGGTTTCCCTGGAAAAGGCGTCGGCGGCCTCTGAATTGCCCGCATAATTGGCGGCAACATCATGACCCGCGTTTTTCAACGCCACGGAAATTGCTGCGCCAATACCGCGTGTCCCACCGGTGACCAATGCTCTGCGACCCATACTCGTCTCCCTTGTTTTGTTGCGCTGCAGCAGCGAGTTGCATCACGCGCTTGCAGCAAAGCTCATTCATCGCGATGATCTAATGAAGCAGTGACGCGCGAATGTCGAGAAAAGACCGACCTGCAATCTCGCATAACGCGTATGACGTTTAAGGATAGCTGATATGGCCAAAAACGACACGAACACCGAAACAGTCGTCATCAAGAAATATGCGAACCGGCGTCTCTACGACACCTCGTCCAGCAAATATGTGACGCTCGACCATCTACGCGATCTGGTGAAGGACGATATTGAATTTACTGTGGTCGATGCAAAGTCGGGCGAAGACCTGACACGCGGCGTGCTGGGGCAGATTATTTTTGAAGAAGAAACCAACGGCACCAGCCTGCTCCCGCTCTCCTTCCTGCGCCAGTTGATCGGCCTTTACGGCGACAGCCTGCAATCGGTTGTGCCGGGTTATCTGCAAATGTCGATGGAGAGCTTCGCGCAGCAACAAGAAAGCATGCGCGAGCGCTATGCGGAGTCTCTGACCAATCCCGCCACCGCGATGAGCGCCCTGGAAGAACAGACCAAGCGCAATATGGCGATGTTTCAGGATGCGATGCGCACTTTCATGCCGTTTGCGCCCAATGCCGGAATGCCGGGAAGTGCGCCCGAAGCCGACGCCGCTCAAGAGCGTGATGATGACAGTGAGCTCAATTCGCTCCGCGATGAACTTGATGCGATGAAAGCCAAGCTCGACAAGCTGGCAGGCGGATAGGGTTAACGCCCGTCCCAAATCGTTACGCAAATCTTAACGGCTGACGCAAGAGCGCCCCAATTCCGCGCAAATACAGGCCAATTGGCCTGTGGAAAAAGGTTAATTTCGGCTTAACACTTGGCATCGGGCTTGCGACTGTTGTTGGTATGACAACGATCCGTGGCCTTCTGACCTATGTCCCGACCAACAGCGATCAGCGTGTAACGCCGATTACTGCAGCCACGGAATCTGATGATCGTCCGCCGCGCCAAAACCAGGCGCGACCGTCCTTAGTCCCGACCCGCAGCGAACTCCCCGCTGTGCGCGCCGGTCTTGATGCGGCGGCGATCCTCACACTGTCTTCCCTGCCACGCCGCCGCGGTCTGAAAGCTGAAACCAGCGAGCGCAATCGCTATGCCCGCGCCTATGCCCGCCCGGCAGAATCAAACGCGCCGCCCCCAATGCAGGAGCGGCGCGCATGAAGTCGTTACTGGCTCGCAGACTGGGCTTTTGGATCGACGCAAGCGTCGCCGCCAGCCTGTTCCTGCTTTTGGCCTAGGCCCCGCCATCGCCAACCGCGAGATCGCGGCGGGCGGCAACAATCGTGACGACAAAACCGGCCACTGTATCAAACAGCGCCATCATCATCAGAATGAAGAAGGTCGACGTCGCAAACTTGCCGACCAGCAGGAAGAGCGCGATCGCGATCACGAAAACCAGCATGGACAGTCCATGATTGATAATCGTCGCAGTCCCGGACCCGGCCGCTTTGACCATTTCGACAAAGAGGAAGAGCAGACCGACAACGAATCCCCGGTGGTCAAGGCCCAGTTGCCTCCTGATACCATGGGTATCTGGAACAAAGGCGCGACCATTGCGTCGACACCGCCAATAAAGGCGACGACGGCATAGATGACCATTGGAATGACCATCGTTGGAAAGATATTAAACAAAACTCCACCCCCTGAATTTCGGCCAGCCTGGTTTTGACTGCTGCGACGCTCGCGCGCACGGCGAGCGGCCATCATGCCCATGAAAAAGCCTTGATCACCGCCATTGGCCATTGGTTACTCCTAACACTACTTCTCGTCCGCGCCGCCCGAATTTCGGGCACGCGAGTTGAGCCACATCATCCCTACCATATCAGTCAATGAGGCGAAAAGCCGTCCAAAGTTGGTATATTTCGATTCTCCCGCGCCGCGTGGCCGATGGGAGACATCCCGAAATTCGCACAAATAGCCCTCGCGCTTGACCAGGGCGGGCAGGAAACGATGCTGGTGATCGAAGAAGGGCAACAGCAAATAAGTGTCCCGGTAGAAGACTTTAAGCCCGCAACCCGTGTCGTTGGCATCGTCGTTCAAAAGGCTTTTGCGAACGCCGTTTCCGACACGCGATGCAAACTTTTTCCAGGCTGAATCCTGGCGTTTGGCGCGCTCGCCTCCCACAAGTTTCAGATTTTCGGGGGAATCGGCGCGCGTCAGCGCATCTATCAGGTGTGGCAGGTCTGCCGGCGGGTTCTGACCGTCGCCGTCCAGCGTACCGATTATTCGGCCCCGCGCATGCAAAATTCCGGTACGGACCGAGCGCGACTGGCCCGCATTATTGCGATGGCTCAGCACACGCAGTGCCGGAAATTGTGTTTTGGCGGCAATGAG
>CAXBKM010000147.1:0-5389 GCA_963976265.1 uncultured Maricaulaceae bacterium | reverse complement strand
GCTGTGGTCGAGGCCGCCATGTCTATGCGATGTATTGGAATAAAACGCCGGTCCATGTCGTCGGTGCCGATCTATCAGCCGAAGAAGTCAAAGCCACGCAGGATGGTTTTTTTGACCTGCCTCCGCCGGAAAGCCCCTCGCCATTAAGGTCTGCAACACTTTCGGCGGCTGATGCGGCCAAACTACCCTTCAGTGACGGCGCATTTGACGCCGTCATTTGCAGCGAGGTTCTCGAGCATGTCGTTGATCCTGATGCAGTTTTGGCCGAGATCATGCGGGTGACAAAACCGGGGGGGACGATCGCCCTTTCCGTGCCGCGATACTGGCCGGAAGCACTGTGCTGGAAACTGTCCAGCGAATACAGCCAGACGCCGGGTGGGCATGTGCGAATATTCACCGATGATCGTCTGCGAACTTCAGCGCGACGCGCCGGGTTTCGGTTCAATCACCGGCACTGGGCACACGCCCTGCACTCACCTTATTGGTGGCTGCAATGCGCATTATGGAAATCGCGAGACACCAGCACGCTGGTCGGGCTCTATCGTCGGTTTCTGGAATGGGATTTGATGAAACGTCCATTTTTGACGCGTGGCCTCGAAGCCTTGCTCAATCCTGTAATGGGCAAGAGCCTGGTTATGTATTTTTCAAAGCCCGCATCATGACGCCCATTATCGACATTCAGGCCAGTGCCCGGCGTATCATTGAGTTGCAAAAACCTGATGGTGCCATTCCCTGGATTGAGGCAGGATTATGGGATCCGTGGAATCATGGCGAGTGCGTCATGGCGCTGGCGGTTGCGCGGCGGGACGCCGAAGTTTTGCGCGGCCTTGATTGCCTTGAAGCCCGGCAGGAAAACGACGGTGGCTGGACCGGCGAACTCGGCGCTGGCGTGCCTCTGGATGACGCCAATCGACGCCTCGTCGTCAATAATCCGGCGACAGCGCGGGATACAAATTTTGCAGGCTATGTCGCCATTGTTGTGTTGCGCAGCGCGATGGCCCTGAACACGCCTGACCTGTTGAAGCGCTATGCGCCCATGGTTCGACGGGCGATGGATTTTGTCAGCGCCTGCCAGACGCAACGCGGCGATATTGTCTGGCGCGCGCCAGACGCCGGTGAGTTGATGGAGAATATCGACTCGCTGCGGGCCGGAAATGCCTGTCTCTATAAAAGTTTTGAATGCGCGATCGAACTCGAACGACGACTGGGGCATGATCGCACTGACTGGCGAAAAACACGCACCGATATTGGTGACGCACTGCATGACAAGGATTGGCGTTTTGATCGCTATGGCGTGGACCGGCGGCGCTATGCGATGGACTGGTATTATCCAGTGCTGGCCGGCGTCATTCCGGCGGCAGATGGGCGCAGGCGCCTGGAGGCCGGCTGGGCCCGATTTGTGGTTGATGGTGCAGGATGTCGCTGTGTTGCGGATGAGCCCTGGGTTACGGCCGCCGAAACGGCGGAACTTGCGCTCGCCTGTGCATCAGTGGGATGGGCTGATCGCGGCCTGCAGCTGATCCGCCATCTTGAACCCCTGGTTGCCGCCAATGGCGGCTACTGGATGGGCTGGCAATTTGCCGAGGAAATCATCTGGCCCTATGAGCGCCCGGGCTGGACAGCCGCCGCCGTCATTCTCGCCGCCGATGCCCTGCAGGGCCTCACCACCGGGTCAAACCTGTTGATCAAGCCGATCACCAGCGGCGCGGTCAGGCCAACCGGCGCAGCATTTCAAGCGTATTGACCCGCTCAATTGGTTCGAATTCACGCGACGCCACCGCCTGTTTCCAGATTTCATGGGGCGGGCGTCCGCCATCCTTCGGGTCGGGAAACACATCGTGGATCGCCAAAATGCCACCCGGTGCAATCGTGTGCGCCCAGCCATCATAATCGGCCTGAGCTGCTGCCATTGAATGCCCACCATCAATGAACACCATGCCGGTGGGCGTTTGCCAATACCGCGCGACATCGCGCGAATGGCCAACAATGGCGATCACGCAATCCTCCAGCTTGGCCTTGTGGATGGTGCGACGAAATTCCGGCAGGGTTTCGACGGCATTGAGCGCATCATCAAAGAGCGCCGGATCGTGATACCCCTCGCCTTTTTGATGTTCTTCAGAGCCCCGGTGATGATCAATCGAAAACAAATGGGTTCCAGCACTGCGGGCCGCCGGGCCCAGATAGAGCGCTGACTTTCCGCAATAGGAGCCGATCTCGACAATCGGGCCCAATTGCCCCACCTGACGCGCGGCATCGGCCAGCGCTGCGCCCTCGTCGGGCGCCAAAAAGCCCTTCACACTCTGCGGATCGATCATGAGTAATTAGCCGATTATGCGGTCACGCGACTGGCGGCGGCGCTCGGACAGGGCATCGGCGGCTTGCCCCATACGCGTCAATTCCTGGCGCATGGCCAGCGATTTGGCATTGATCTGGTTGAGCATGGCTTCATCGGCATTGCCCGCCAGGGTCTCAGAGACGCCCTCAAACAGGTCAATCGCACGGCCAACATCGGCAATGGCGCGCTCTGTCAGCGTCAAATCCGTTGCCAGCAATTCGCGGGGACGCCCCTGTAATCCGGCTACGGTCAACGCCAGGGTCGTAACCTGTGCGGCGAGCGCGTGCGCCTCGTCCATATCGGTCAGAACAGATGCCGCAATGACATCCGAACCGCGACTTTCGATACGGGAAAGATAGGCATCCGATCTGGAAATCTGGGGGTCACGTCCGCTGGCACCATGCATCAGCATTTGTGCAAACCGCATGGCGGACTCGCCGACATTGCCGTCTGACCAGCCTGCCTCTTCATAACGCGCATCAAGCGAACGGACTGCGTTACGCAGATCGCGTTCTTCCTGAGACATTTGATAGGCCGGTGCGTCCCCTGAATTCATGGACGGCGTGGCAACGCACGCGCTCGCAAGCACGGCCAGACTCAAGCATGTAACGACATGTTTCAGCATACGGATGTTTGACACATTCTGTTCGCTTGCCCCCAAGCCCCAATCTGATCACGATAGCTCATCATGCCACCCGGCGCTACCAATGATTAAACCCGGTCAATCACAAGATGTTCCAAAGATCATGATACTGACAAGCCGCAAACCACTTTACCCGCCGATCGAACCGCATTTCACAACAATGCTGGATGTCGGTGACGGACATCAGGTCTACGTTGAAGAATGCGGGCGCGAGAATGGTTTGCCCGCGCTTGCCTTGCACGGCGGACCGGGCGGTGGCAGTTCGCCGCTCATGCGTCGCTTCTTTGATCCGAAACGGTTCAAGACGGTGCTATTCGATCAGCGCGGGTGCGGGCGCTCCGTGCCGTTTAGCGACCTGTCTGCCAATACGACGGCCCATCTAATTGATGACATCGAGAAAATCCGCCAATTGCGGGGAATCGAAAAATGGGTTGTCTATGGCGGATCCTGGGGTTCGACCCTGGCGCTGGCCTATGCGCGGGCGCATCCGGACCGAATCCATGGCCTCATTCTGCGCGGCGTCTTTCTCGGCTCACAGGCCGAACTCGACTGGTTTTATCGCGACGGTGCCAATGTGCTCTTCCCGGACGCGTGGGACCAACTGACCCTGCGCCTGACAAGTGAAGAGCGCGAAGATGTCCTCGCAGCCTATCATAAACGCCTGCTCAGTGATGACAAAACAGCCCGGACACGCGATGCGGACGCCTGGGCGAGTTGGGAAACGGCCCTGATTGCCTTGACCGAAAGCGGCCCGGCCCCCGCATCAGATCCGCGCAATGACGCAATTGCCCGCATCGAGACGCACTATTTTGTCAATAAATGCTTCTTTGAACGCGACGCCGAATTATTGCTGGATGTCGATCGTTACAACCATCTGCCCGGCGTCATCATCCAGGGACGCTATGATGTGATCACGCCCGCGCGAACATCCTGGGCGCTATCGAAAGCGTGGCCCAAAGCGGATTATGAATTTATTCCGGACGCAGGACATTCTGCCGCCGAGCCCGGCGTCGCCGACGCAATCATGCGCGCCGCCGACGCCTTTGCTCGTGAACTGGGCTAGCCGAAGCCCAGCATGGCATTGATCGTTCCGTTAAAGAAGCGGGCGTCCAGGCCAAGGATCAGAACCAGACCCACGGCGATCGGCACCACGAAGCGCATCATGATGTGGAAGAAGGCAAACATGCCTTTGGAGGCATGCTGCATCTCGTCACGCAGCAATTGCTTGGGAAGCACCCAACCCACAAAGACTGCAATCAGGAAACCACCGAAAGGCAGGAGGATTTCGCCCGACAGGATGTCGACGAACTCTCCGGCATAGGCCGAGGACCAGATCGCGCCGGCGCCAATCATGAAGGCAAAGCCGCCCAACAACCATGTCGCAACACCGCGTCCGAATGTGGAATGCTCGTCAAGGAAAGCCACACCCGCTTCAAGCAGCGAAATCGATGATGTCAGTGCCGCGATAAATGCCAGGAAGAAGAAGGCACCGCCGACAATATTGCCACCGGGCATCTCCGCAAACATGTTTGGCAAGGCATCAAAAATCAGGCCCATACCGGCAGCTGGATCAACCCCAAAAGCAAAGACGATCGGGAAGATCATCATGCCGGCAACCAGAGCGACCATTGTATCGGCACTCGCAATGATCACACCGGATTGGGCAATATTCGTATCGCGTGTGAGGTATGAGCCATAGGTGATCATAATTGCCGATGCGACACCGACCGAGAAGAAGGCCTGCCCGAGCGCCGCAACAAAGGTTCCACCATCAACGGCGCTGAAATCGGGTGTAAACAAATACGAGAAAGCCCGCGCGGTCGCGCCGTTGGAAAGGCCGCTACTGATCGCATAGATCGTGAGGCCAACCAGTGTCACAAAGAATAATGGCATCAAAATCGTAACGACCCGCTCAATGCCGCCTTTCAATCCACGCGCAACGATCATGATCGTCAGGAACATGAACAGGGCATGCCAGAACAAGCCCCACATCTCGCCGCCCATGAACGGCATATTGCCGTCTTCAGCACCAAAGCCGCCCATGAATCCCGCAGCCGAAAAGGCCATGACCTGTCCGGCAATTACCGAATATGTCGTCAGGACAAGAAAGCCACCGGCCATACATACCCAGCCCACGAAGGACCAATTGGCTGATCGACCAGCGTCTTGCGCCATTTTCCGGGTCGAAGAGACGGCTGATTGTTGGGAGTGGCGACCGATTGAAAATTCAGCCATCAAGACCGGCAAGGCGATAAACGCCACACAGGCGATATAGATGATGACAAAGGCCGAACCACCATTCTGGCCGGTCTGGAATGGAAATCTCCAGAGATTTCCCAATCCAACGGCGGAACCGACCGCCGCCATAATAAATGCAAACCTTGATGACCAATGTGCGTGAACAGCAGCCA
>CAXBKM010000146.1:0-5391 GCA_963976265.1 uncultured Maricaulaceae bacterium | reverse complement strand
CGGAGGCAACTGTGCCTTCCATGATTTTCAGCAGCGCCTGCTGAACGCCCTCACCCGAAACGTCCCGTGTAATCGAAGGATTGTCCGACTTGCGCGAAATCTTGTCGATCTCATCAATGTAAACAATGCCGCGCTGGGCACGCTCAACATTGTAATCCGCCGACTGCAACAGTTTCAGGACAATGTTCTCAACGTCCTCACCGACATAACCCGCTTCGGTCAACGTGGTGGCGTCAGCCATCGTAAACGGCACATCAATGATCCGTGCCAGCGTCTGCGCCAGCAAGGTCTTGCCGCAACCCGTTGGCCCAATCAGAAGAATGTTCGACTTGGCAAGTTCAACTTCCTGATCCTGAGCGGCATGGTTCAGGCGCTTGTAGTGGTTGTGCACAGCGACAGACAGCACGCGTTTGGCGCGCGCCTGACCGATCACATAATCATTCAAGACCTGGTCGATCTCGGCCGGCGTCGGGACGCCTTCCTTGTTCTTGACCAGTGTTGATTTGTTTTCTTCGCGGATGATGTCCATGCACAGTTCGACGCATTCATCACAGATGAACACGGTCGGCCCGGCGATCAACTTGCGAACCTCGTGCTGGCTCTTGCCACAGAAGGAGCAGTAGAGCGTATTTTTGGCGTCGCCGCCGCTATTGTCTGATGACTTGCTCATGCCTGACTTCCCTCATTCTTGCGCGGCGAACCCCTGCCGCCCTGAACCCCATAGATGCAGGATCAGGGCCGAAGCTTTTAGAAAAGGTTTCCACGCCTGCTTATTCGACCACAACGCAGCCCATATAATCAAGCGCGGTTAACCGTAATCCTGCCTTAACTATCAGTGTCCGCAGCTGGCTCACGCTTCTCAAACACATGGTCTATCAGACCCCATTCCTTGGCCTCTTCGGCGGACATGAACGTGTCACGATCGAGTTTGGCCTCAACCGCTTCATAGTCCTGACCGGTGTGTTTTACGTAAATTTCGTTCAGGCGCCGTTTTGTTTTGATGATGTCTTCGGCATGGCGCTCGATGTCAGATGCCTGCCCGCGGAAACCGCCGGATGGTTGATGGACCATAATGCGTGCATTGGGCGTGGCCGAGCGCATATTGGACTCACCGGCGGTCAGCAGGAGCGATCCCATTGACGCCGCCATACCGATACAGGACGTCGTGACCGGCGAGCGGATGTATTGCATCGTATCGTAAATCGCCATGCCGGCCGTCACCACGCCGCCCGGCGAGTTGATATACATCGCAATTTCCTTTTTCGGATTTTCCGATTCCAGAAACAGAAGCTGCGCGACGATCAGTGTGGCCATATGATCTTCAATCGGACCGGTCACAAAAATGATCCGCTCCTTTAGAAGGCGCGAATAAATATCATAGGCCCGTTCGCCCCGGCTGGATTGCTCCACAACCATCGGGACAAGGTTCATCATGACGTCTTCGGGATCTCTCATTTACGCGCTCCGGCTGGGTTTTGACTTATCTGGAATCGAATCTGACGCCGATTCACTTAACGAGTGGCGAACACGGAATATCGATAGCAAAAACGCCCCGCGCAAGGCACGGGGCGTTAAGCAAGTTCACAAAGACAGGCTTTAAAGCACTAGGACTTTTTGGCAGCGGCCTTTTTAGCCGGTGCTTTTTTCGCAGCGGGCTTTTTGGCAGCGGCTTTCTTGGTAGCAGGCTTTTTGGCCGCTGGTGTCTTGGCTTCAGCTTTGGCAGCCGATTTTTTGGCCGGAGCTTTCTTCGCGGCGGTTTTCTTGGCTGGCGCTTTTTTCGCCGATGATTTTTTGGCAGCGGGCTCGTCATCATCCTTGAACAAATCGTCGCGAGACACTTTGGTGTCCTTCACGCTTGCCAACTCAAGAATGTAATCGACGACCTTTTCTTCATAAATCGGCGCGCGCATCTGAGCGACCGCGTTCGGATTTTTCTGAAAATACTCAACGACCTGCTTTTCCTGACCAGGGTATTTGCCGGCCTCAGCATTGATTGCGCGTGCAACCTCTTCCTGTGACACCTCGACCTTGCTGGCCTGGCCAATCTTGGCGAGGACAAGGCCCAGACGCACGCGGCGCTCGGCGATCGTGCGATATTCGGCGCGCAAATCGTCTTCCGATTTGCCTTTATCGTCCTCTTCAAGCTGATCGTTTTCAATCGCATTGCTGACTTCACGCCAGATGCTCTCAAACTCCTGCTCGACCATGCCCGGTGGCAGATCAAAGGAATGATTGGCATCAAGCTGATCAAGCAGATCGCGTTTGACCTTCAAGCGGGACTGGCCGCCATGTTCTTTCTCGAAACGCGATTTGAGGGCGTCTTTCAGACTGTCGAGGGATTCCAGGCCGAAATTCTTGGCCAAGTCGTCATTTATCTTGGTTTCTGTCGGCGCTTCGATGGATTTTACCGTCACATCGAATACCGCTTCCTTGCCCGCCAGGTGCTCGGCACCGTAATTGTCAGGGAAAGTGACTTTCAGCTGGCGATCATCACCCTTCTTGGCACCGACAAGCTGCTCTTCGAAGCCAGGAATGAACGCGCCATCACCGATTGCGACACGCGAATCTGTGGCCGCGCCGCCTTCAAAGGCTTCGCCATCGATCTTGCCGACAAAGTCGATGACGACGACATCGCCCTCTGCCGCCTTGGCCGTTTTGGCGGTTTTCTCTTTGTAGGATTTCGATTCCTTGGCCAGGTTTTCCAGCGCTTCGTCAATCTGGTCCTTGCCAACTTCGGCAACCGGACGGGTCAGCTTCAGCTTGGCCGGGTCAATCGCGTCAAAGCTCGGCATGATTTCGACCTGGATTTCCAGCTCGAAATCGGCACCATTCATGGCTGATTTCGGGTCAGTCTTGACGTCGAGTTTGGGCTGGGATGCCGCTTCGAGATTGCGCTCTTCCATGACCGACTTGACGGTTTCGGGCAGCATCTCGTCGAGCACATCGCCGAGGATCGATTCGCCATAGACCTTGCGGATATGCGTCGCGGGAACCTTGCCCGGACGAAAACCCTTGAGGCGAACCTCGGGACGGATTTCTTCGATCTTCGCGTTGAGGCGAGCCTGCAAATCTTTTGAAGGAATGGTGACTTCAAAAGTGCGGCTCAAGCCTTCGGCATTTTTTTCGGTGACGTTCATCGCTCGGCCTTAAGTCATGCGTTAGATGGGCGCGCCTGTAACGCGCCCGGTTAAAAGAGCGCGCGTTATGTCACGGAGGTTTCCGTCACGCAACGGGCAGTGGCGGCAGTTATCGCAATGCGGCCCGCAATCGGACTGAATCGCGGATTGTCACCAGCCTGATCAGCACTTTCATGACTTTGCTTTCAAGTCCCGGTAACGACAATGTCTTGGCGTCATGGATCACCAACCACGCGACGCCTAAAAATTTGGGCAATCAATATTATTGAAAAAAGAATGACGGCGGATGCGCACCTGGGGAAAGGCGGAACATGAATTCAAAAGTTCCATTGCAACATCCGCCGCCGAAGCGCTAGTCAGCCTCCGCCAACCGCCAAACCCATTCGCGCAGCAGCGTCCATTCGCCGGTTTCATTGCGCTCATAGACATCCATGCGATGGGTCTCTGCATCAATGATTTCAGCACGATGACGGGTGATCTTGGCTGTTCCGTCGGGGGTAAAGGCAATCATGTCGACATTCTCGGTATCGCCTGCAGCCAGCGGCTCGGTACGCAACACATGATCTCCGGCGTGGAATGTCCCGTCCCAGCCGACTTGCTGCGTCACCACACGATCCGTGACCGGGTTGAGAAAGGCATAGAGGGATTGGTAGCGCGCAACACGCCCGTCCTCATAGATGCCGGTGACTTCGCCAACCAGGTGCTGCCCATTGGAACCCCACCGCCAGTTGACACCAAATTGGGCCGGTGAATTTGCGCTGCCGGCCTGATGATCCGGGTTGGGAGACCGCCACTCTGCGCTCCCTTCCAGCAGATGGGACATGTGGACCGCAAGCGCGTTATTCTGGCCCTGTTGTGCGGTGGCCGCCGGTGCCTGCGTCGTCAGAAACAGGCACAGGCCTGCCAGTGTCGCCAGTAAGCGTGTCATGATGATCTCCTTTGTGATGTTCTGGATTATCGAAGACGTCGATAGTTTGTGGTGCTGCTCAGCTCCACTTCGCCGCCGCGCCCCTTGTCGGTAAAGTGTTCCCAGATATAGCTGTTCTCACCCGTGATCCGGAAAACATCGCGCATGACGATTGTGCCGCCGGCATAGGCGACATGCCCGTCAAAAACGATGGTGTGGTCATCCACCCAGTATCCTTCGTGAAAGAAGACTGACGGGATCTGATTATCGATCCAGCGCCGGACATACTGGTTGTTGGCCTCGTCAAAAGCCCACATGCCCTGGCCGAAACTGGATCCCCATGGCAAATCCAGTACGGTGGCTTCGCGCAGCCAGACATGGCCGGGTTCCATCCATTCAAATGTGACGCTGACATCGAAGAGGATGGGCTCTTCATATCCCAGCCCTGAAACATCAGCGACATAAGTGCCCGCCCAGTCGCCCATGAAGAAATCAAGGCGGTCATGGGCTTCGCTGCGCTCCATTTCAACGGGCCTTATTGTCGGACGTACGTCATCCTGGGCCAGAGTCGGGCCGGTATTCGCCAACCCGGCGCAAATCATCACAGGCAAGGCGGCAAGCAATCGAAATCGGGGCAATGGTCAACCTTCAGCAGTTTTCAAGTCATCCCTTATGACTGAACGCTAGGCTTCGGTTTTCACTGATAGCAATTGCGAGACAGGCCCTGTGACCTTAATTCTCGCTAAATTCAGCTATAAATCAGAGGCGAGGTGCCAAATGCAGGTGCACTCAGCCCGCAAATCCGGGACATCTGTCAGAATGAACGACACATCTCTTGTTTTCGGTGATTTCCGGCTCGATCTCTCGCCCCTGCGTCTGTGGCATAATGGGCGCGAGAAAAAACTCCCCATGAAGCCGCTCAAGCTTCTGGCGATGCTAATGCAGAATGCCGGCGATTTGGTGTCTCAGGACGACATACGAAATGCCCTGTGGCCCGACAGAACCATTGATTTTTCCAAGAGTATTCACGTTCATGTCCGGCAAATTCGCAAAGCCCTGGACGATGATGCGGACCATCCCCGCTATATCGTGACCGAGCCCAGACAGGGCTATCGCTTTGTTGCGCCGATTGAACAGGTCAACCGCCCTCGCGATTGGCGCGCCATCTTGCCCGGCAGATCGCGTACCTACCGGCCCCTGCTAGCGCTTGCTCTTGTCGTCATAACCAGTGTGGCGATTTTTGCCACCATGCGGACCGGTCCAACCGATCCCGCTGACGGTCTCTCCGGCAACGCGCGTGACGTCTATTTGCGCGGCGTCTATTTGCTGGATGGGGGCCATGCCCAA
>CAXBKM010000145.1:0-5425 GCA_963976265.1 uncultured Maricaulaceae bacterium | reverse complement strand
AGCGGATTCCACAGATAGGCCTGCCCCATCCACAGGAGGGCCACGGTCGAGAACAGAATGGCGATGCGCGCTTCCGGTGCAGTGACCGCGCCCAGCGCCTTGAGCTCTTCGGCGACGACCCTTCGCGCGGCCTGGCTGTCGATATCGGTACGCAGCTTGAAGGCAAAACGCGTCAGGATGAACCAGGCGACAGGGATGAAGACCAGAACGATTGGCAGGCCGAAGGCCGACCAGGTCAGCGGGTCAATCGCAAGTTCAAATTCCCGCTGCAGGAAACCCAGCGCAATGAGATTGGTCGGCGTTCCGACGAACACACCCACGCCGCCAATGGATGCGGCATAGGCCACGCCGAGCGCCAATGCGGCGGCAAAGGCCGGATTGGCCTTGCCTTCTTCGCTGACGCTTTGCGCGACTTTCAGCGCAATCGGGATCATCATGATCGTCGTTGCCGTGTTGGAAATCCACATCGACAGCAGTGCCGACGCGGCCATAAACCCCGCGACCAAAAAAGCCGGCCGTCCACCAAATGTCTTGACGATGTTCAACGCTATTCGTGCATGCAGATTCCAGCGCTCGACCGCCAAGGCGACAATGAAGCCGCCCAGCAAGAGCAGCACGATCGGGCTGGCATAGGGGCTGGCCGTCGCGCCGGTACCGGCAATGCCAAAGAAGGGAAAGAGCGCCAGCGGCACCAGTGCCGTTGCGGCAATGGGAATGGCTTCTGTCGCCCACCATGTCGCCATCAGCACCGCGATGGAGGCGAGCAACCAGGCTTCGCGTGACAGGTCACCGGGCACGGGAAATAGCTGAACAAGGGCGGCCAGCGCCAGTCCAGCGAACAGGCCAATGCGTTTACCGGTCATCTCCCCCAAACCGAGCGCCTATTTCGGGCTTGAATTTGTGTCGGCCGGACCGCCGATCAGGATGAAGCGGCGATCACAATAGCCACATTCGACCACGCCATCCTCGCCCGTTTCGAGCCAGACTTTGGGATGTCCCAGCGCACCGCCGCCGCCATCGCACGAGACGCGGTGGTTCGACGTCATGATGATTTCAGGCTGGGGCACGGTGCTGGCAGGCATTGGCAGATTCCTTGTGCGTGGACTTGGCGCGTTTGCGCGCATAGTTATGGCGCACACCCTGACCCGTCAATCACGAGACGCGCCCATCCATGACCGATTTACCCGAATACGCCATCGAAGCCGAAAACTTGCGCAAAACCTATGCAGGGTCGAAGAAGAGCCCGCCCAAGGAAGCGCTGAAGGGCGTGGACCTGAAAATCCGCCGGGGTTCAATCTTTGGATTGCTGGGCCCCAATGGTGCGGGCAAGTCGACCTTCATCAACATCTTCGCCGGTTTGACCAAGAAAACCGCCGGGACAGGCCGTATCTGGGGGCGCGACATTGATCGTGACCCGATCGGCGCGCGCGCGGCCATCGGCGTCGTCCCGCAGGAGATCAATATGGACGTCTTCTTCACGCCCTTTGAGGCGCTGGAGATGATGGCGGGTTTTTATGGTGTGCCGAAGGCTGAACGCCGCACCGATGAGATTCTTGAGGCTGTTGGCCTGACTGACAAGCGCGACGCCTATGTGCGGCAGCTTTCCGGCGGGATGAAGCGACGCCTTCTGGTCGCCAAGGCGCTTGTGCACAATCCGCCGGTTCTGGTGCTCGACGAACCCACAGCCGGTGTGGACATCGAATTGCGTCGCCAACTTTGGGAATATGTCCGCGAACTTCATGCTCAGGGCGTCACCATTGTTCTGACGACGCATTATCTCGAAGAGGCCCAGGAATTGTGCGACGAGATCGCGATCGTCAATCATGGCGAAGTCGTTGCCTGTGAACCCAAAGACCAGCTCCTTAAGCGGCTCGACACCAAAACACTGGTGATTGAACCGGTCAGCCCCCTGGTTGAAACGCCAAAGACACTTGCAAAATACAAGTCAGAAATTCGAGGCAATGGTGCCCTGGCGATTGCCTATAGAACCGGCGAGGATTCTGTCGCGGAAATGATTGAGCTCTACAATGCATCGGGAGCCCGTATTGCCGATTTGCGAACCGAAGAGCCCGATCTGGAAGATGTGTTCATGTCACTGACCTATGGCAAAGATAGTGCGGCCTGACAGCCTGCCCTTTTTTTGCCGCGAGCGCGTGCGAGCCTGCTCATTCTGACCGGTGGGAGATTTGTCATGCGCGCTATTCGAAAGTTTTTTGCTCTGGTGATTGCTGCCGGACTCTTCGTCTTTCTGACCTATGTGTTTGCGATCTTCCTTAACCCGCAAGGCCAGGCCGGCTTGGTCGCTGCCATCATTCTGGTAACGCTAAGCGCAATTGGCAGCCTCATAGTTTACGGCTGGATCGTGCGCGGCATGCGCACCGGCAATCTCAATCCGGGCATTGATGATGGCAAGGGTGTGGGCCTGGGTCTGCTGGGCAGTTCAGCCGACCAACGCCGCCGCGATGATGGCAATATCGGCGACGACCCATCCGGCATTATCTAGCCCAATCCGGGTTTGACGGGATTCATACTGGACAAATCCCACTTATACACGCTATAAAATGTTCTAGATATACAACAATTCGATTAGTAAGTGGTATCGTTCCATGGTTCACAATCGTCTGCCTGTCCTGCGCGCCGAGCGCGGACTGTCGCGCAAGGCGCTCGCGGAGGCGGTGGGCGTGAATTATCAGACCATTGGATATCTGGAGCGAGGCGATTTCAATCCCAGCCTCGAACTGGCGCTGAAGCTCAGCGCCTATTTCGGCCTCCCCATCGAAATGCTGTTTTCGCTCAAACCCTTCACACCGCTCTCGCAGATGGCGAATGACAAAGGAGACACATGATGTCGATTTTTTATCGTGGCCGTTCTGGCAAAACCCAAGCTCGAAGCCCTGCCATGATGAAATGGGCCACATCCATCGCACTGCTGGCCTATCCTGCCGGTTGTCTCATTCAGCTGCTGTTTCCCGATACGACAGAGCGCCCCGATCTGCGTTTTGGTGAAGCCGCCGGATTGATCCTGGTCGCGACATCCCTGTTCGCATTTGCCACATTCGCGGCGTCGAGTTTTCAACGCATTGTGGGAGAAGAGACCGACAAGCTCGATGAGTTTGAGATGGAATTACGGCGCAAAGCCCACGCCTTTTCCTATCAGGTCTTTGCCAGCCTGACTTTGCTTTTCATAATTTATCTGGGCATTTCCAGCGATCTGCTGGACAGCGACAGGCTCACTCTGTGGCATCCCCAGACCTATAATCACTGGAATGCGCTATTCTGGGGGGCAACGCTCTACGCTCTTGTCCTGCCCACCGCCTATCTCGCCTGGACAATGCCGGCGGCACCGGAAGACGAGTAAGTCAAAACATCCATCATTCGGGGGCTGGATCGAAACGGTCCAGCCCATCCGGGCCCCGCAATATCGCCAGCACCTGTTCCACATAAGCCGGGCCGTCGCCGACATAGGGGCCTATCAGCGGTGCCAGCGATGATCCTGTGATCGGCTGTCCCGCTTCTCGTAAATCGGCCCGGCGTGCGCGAAAGCCTGAGAATGCCGGGTGGCTGTTCAGGTGAGCCACATAGTCTTCGGCGGACGCAGACAGGCTGTCAAAACCTCCGCTGGGGAAACGCCCAAAAATCGCTTTGCGTGATTGCGCGGCATCGCTGCCGCCCCACCCGGTTGCAAGAACCGACTGCGCGACAGCCAGTGACGGCGGTACAATATCCGCGCGCGCGATCAGATCATCCAGATTTCCATACCGCCCGCCATATTCGCGGGCCAGCGTATCGCGCCGCGCCTGTTCAGGCAGGGAGAAATTCGCGCCTGCATTCTCACGGTCCCGCATCTCCATCAATTCCAAACGATCGGCCAGCACGCGCTGGTTCTCCTCCTCAACCAACCCCGCGACGATTTGCGCGAACAGGCTGCGGCGCTCCTCAATCGGCAGATCGGACCAATCATCGGGAAGTCCGGCCAGACGCAAGCGCGCAGCCTCGCCGACGGACTCGCCCATGATTTCGCGAAGTTCACCGACGCTGGCCGTTTCCAGCAGGGGCGCGCGGGCGTCGCGGACTCCATAGCCGAAGGACACGATTACCGTCATTACGGCAAACCCGCCGGCGACCGCTGCAACTGTGCCTAAACTGGCCAAACGTGTTTGTCCTTCGATGGGCGGCGCAATGCCGGCCAGTCTTGAAACCGGACCGGCTGTCCATCCCTGAATGACCAGTGAGGCGATCACCACGGCAAAAGCGGCCGAAAAATACAGATTCGCGTTCTCGACGCCCGCAATGACAGGAAAGCCGCCGAGGAAAATCGGCGTCGCACCGCGCAATCCCATCCAGGCAATGAAGGCGCGCTCACTGCGCCGATATCTCTCGGGCAAAAGACAGATCAGGACCGCCAGCGGGCGTGCTAGAAAAATCAGCACCAATGCCATCCCCAGCGCAGGCAGGGCCACCGCGACAGCATGGGACGGCGTAACCATCAATCCCAACATCAAGAAGAGCCCGATTTGCGCGAGCCAGGCTAATCCATCGGAGAAGCGTGCCGTCGCTTCGCTTGCGGCATTTCGGGGTGCGGACGCATAAGCGACCCCGGCAAGATAGGCCGCCAGAAATCCCGATGCGCCTATCGATTGTGCGAAGGCAAACAGAAAGACCGCGCTCGCGGCAGAAAGGATGGGATAGAGTCCAACCGGCAAATCAATCCGGCGTTTGATCAATGCGATCGCGCGTCCGCCGAACCAGCCGATCACGCCCCCTGCGATCAGGGCCCAGACAATTGATGCGGTGGCGATAAACGGGTTGGGTGGCCCATCCCGGATCAACCATTCCACAAGCGTGACGACCAGAATGACAGCCATGGGATCGTTGAACCCAGACTCCGCTTCGAGTGTTGTGGCAACGCGCTGCCGTGCTTTCACATCGCTGCCTGCAATCAGCATCAGCACCGCGGCGGCATCGGTTGAAGAGACAATGGCGCCCATCAACAGGCTTTCCACCCAGCCCAGATCCAGGAGAATGCGCGCGGCAAAGGCGGTAATGATTGCCGTGATCATCACCCCGAGCGTCGCCAAGGACAGGGAGGGGCGCAACACACCTTTCAACCGGCGCAATTGTGTGCCCAGACCGCCGTCAAACAGGATCAGGGCCAGCGCCAGCGAACCAAACAGATAGGCCGTGCCCTGCGCCTCAATGCGAATATTGCCCGGCCCTTCATTGCCCGCCAGCATGCCGAGCCCCAAAAATATCAACAATAGCGGTGCGCCCGCCTTGCGCGTAATGGCCGCTCCGGCGATTGCCAGAATGACGAGGCCCGCTGCCACCAATAATATGAGATCGCTCGTATTCATGATGCCCTGCTTATAGGCGTGCAATTAGTCTGTATGAAAGCCGCGTTGAACCTTTTGCGGAAGCCTTGTAT
>CAXBKM010000144.1:0-5447 GCA_963976265.1 uncultured Maricaulaceae bacterium | reverse complement strand
TTTCTGAGTAACGATCTGCGTTTATCGCCGACCGAACAGGCCTTCGAGCAAGCCGCGCGACTGATCCAGCGGATTGGATCGGAATGACCGTTCTTCCTCGCCGATATAGTGGAACACGCCGTCCAGAGCCCTGGCGACCGCAAAGTCGGTAATCTCGCCGCGATAGTCCGTGACAACATTGCGGCCACGGCCGCGCCCGAACAAGCGGCCCAGCGTCCCGCCATTATTGCCAACCAGCGATGCGGCCTGATCAACGGCAGCATAAGCGCCCGATTGCGACAGCGTGTCCTGCATCGGTGGTCGCAAAAGACCGGTCAGCGGGGCTTCGGTTTGTTGACGCAGATAGCCGGTTGCCGCCGTATCACCGCCGCGGACAATGCCCACAGCGTCATTGATCGTCAGATTTCGAACAGCCCCCACAACCAGATCACGCGTCGCTGGCATAACGCTTTCGGCGGCGCGATTCATGCGCAATTCCACATCATCGAGCGGGTCTGAGAGACCGAGCGGTTGCAGGCGGCGCTGTGTTGATCCCAATAATCCGGGCAAGGGAATGCGAACGATGCTGTCGCCAAAAAAGCCATTGGTCCGCCCAAGGCGTTCGGTCGCCAGCCGGGCCGCTGAAATCAGCATTTCGCGAATGCCCGATGCGCCATTGAATTGACCAAAAGCCGGCGGCGTCATCAATGTGGCGAGGCTGGCGGCAATCAAGTGGCGACGGTTCATCTCTTCTGGCTCCGGTCTGTTTCCAGATCAGATGATAAACGCGAATGGGCGTATCTGACCAAGGCTAAATCTTTTGCGGTCAGAACTGAGCCTGTCCGCGCCCGGTTTCAATGCCAAACAAATTGAAGACGTGGGCGGCCAGAATGATGAAAAAAAACGCGGCGGTCAGTGCGATCAGGGTCCATGGGATCATGCGCGGACCCTTGGCCGGGTCGGGTTCGGCGCGCGTCTGCCAGGCGGCAAAGATGAAGAGCGCAACGGCGGCGGCCATGAATGCGAGGGTGATTTGAAGGGACATGGTGTTTCCGGCGCCGCTGTAAATCCGTGTTCAGTCTTGGCCCAGAAATAGGGGCGAAGGCGCAATTCCCGCAAGGCGAAAAGCACCGCAATGGTTTGCATGGGCCAGTATAGCGGCATTCGCATGAGGTCAATTATGCGCAATTCAATGCTTGCACGCCGTGCGCCGACAATGGCGCAAAGCCCCGCTGCGAGATAACCGCTGGCGAACAGGGTTAAGGCGCCGATGTGCAATGCTTCACCCCAAAGGCTGGCTGCAAACTGCCATAAACAGTAGAGCGCGACCGGGCCATGTAGCAGGGCCGTAATCACAGTCCCGCCCAGTGTAAGATTGAGAATGCGCGGTCCGGCGCGGCCGGCGCCACGCGCGAGGTCTTGTGGTTCACGCATATGGACGGCCCAGGTCTGGATATGGCCTTTGAGCCAACGCGTGCGTTGCTTCAGCCAGGGGCGAAATCGTTCGGGGGCCTCTTCGGTGGTCATCGGTTCGATGACATCGCTGCGATAGCCTGCTGCCGCCAGGCGAAATCCCAAGTCCGCATCTTCGGTCACATTATAGGCATCCCAGCCGCCGACAACCTGCAAGACCGCTTTCCGAAAATGATTACTGGTTCCGCCCAATGGCATTGGCCAGCCAAACCGCGCCAGAAAGGGCAAAATGGCGTGGAACTGCGTGGCATATTCCAGCGCGAACTGCCGTGTCAGCCAATTGTGCTGTGCGTTATACCAGTTCAAGGGGGCCTGAACGCAGGCCAGATCCGACCCGCCTGCCGCGAAAGCCTCGGCCGCATGACGCAATTGAGCCGGATGGGGGCAATCTTCGGCGTCATAAACCGTGACGATCTCGCCGCGCGCAAAATTGAGCGCATAATTCATGGCTCTGGGTTTGGTACGCGGTGTACCGTCGGGCACCTGAATGATCTCAAAGTCATGCCGGGAACGCAAAGCGCGCGCGGCATTGATTGTATCAATATCGTCGGCCTCCACGATGATTTTGATGTCGAGCTTTTCGCGCGGGTAATCAAACGCAGACAGGCCGCGCATCAATTGCGCCAACACGCTGGCTTCCCGGTAAACCGGCGCGAAGACGGTGATAACCGGAAGCTCGCAATTGTTCAGGGGGTTTCGAGGAGCCCATTGCAGGGGTGTCAAAGCCGCCGCTGCACGCAGGCCAATCAGAAGCAGGAAGAGCGTCACACCGGCAAGGCCCAGCAATTGCCCGGCAAAGGGTGAGGTCAGCCCCAGAATGAGGATGAAAAAGGCGGGCGCTGCAACGCTGACAATCTGGCGCGTTTCAATGCCCGATGCCGCGGATGCGCCTGGACGTGCACGCAGCAGGCCATTGGCGGCTTCATCAGCCCATACACCATGCTGTGCCTGCGTCGCTGCAAAAGACGCACGTGATCGCCAGCCATCGTCCATGACAATTTCTGCCCCCGATTTTTTGCGGGTACAGACTATTCAATTAAACGCAAGATTGCGAATCGCGAAAGTTCAGCCTGATTTGGGATCGAAGACAGAGACCAGTTTGGGGCTTTCAAGTGAGCCATTTTCCAGTTCGAAAACCGTCGCCGCCGCCGTCGGATAGCCATCCGGCATACGGGTCGCTGCATCGGCCTGAAAGGCCAGATCGAGCGCAAAAGAGCCCATGCCGGGATTGTCAGGGCGTCTTCTGCGGCACGAACCAGCAGGTTTGGCGAGGCATGATACAGCGCCATGGGGCTTTCGACAGGCGGATCGCCGAGATGATCACGCATCGCGTCGAGAGTCTGCAGGGTGCGCTGCGCCGGCGAAACAAGCGCCAGATCCGGTTTCAGACCGGCGGAAGCGATAATCTCTGCCGCACGTTTGGCGTCCTTGCGACCGCGCGGCGTCAGGCCGCGTTCAAAATCATCGTCCGCATCCATCCGGTCAATTGCCTTGGCATGGCGCACAAGAATGAGATAGGCCATTGTCATCTGCCTTGAAACGACTTCGCCGCACGCTCGCGGCAGGGGGTTGATTCACGCGATCATCGCCGCCACTTGAACGATAGGCCAGTACTTTTTGCCCTGTACCAACAATGGAGAGATTTATGGGATTGCTGCTTGGGGATGTTGCCCCGGATTTTACCGCTGACACCAATGAAGGTTCGATCAATTTCCATGACTGGATCGGCGATGACTGGGTGATCTTCTTTTCTCACCCGGCCGACTATACGCCGGTGTGCACGACCGAGCTCGGCTTTACCGCAAAACTGAAAGACGAGTTTGCCAAGCGCGGCGCCAAGGCCATCGCGCTCTCTGTTGACAGCGTTGAGGACCACAAGGGCTGGATCAAGGACATCGAAGAGACGCAAGGCGTCAAGATGAACTTCCCGATCATCGCTGACACCGACAAAAACGTGTCCGACCTGTATTCGATGATCCATCCCAATGCGAATGCCAAGGTCACTGTGCGCTCGGTTTTTGTGATCGACCCGCAAAAGCAGATCCGCGCGACCTTTACCTATCCGCCAAGCGCAGGCCGGAATTTCAACGAAGTCCTGCGCCTGCTGGACTCTCTGCAATTGACCGATGGCTATAAGGTCGCAACGCCCGTGAACTGGGAAGATGGCGAGGATGTGATTGTTGTCCCGACCCTGTCGGATGACGACGCCGACAAGCTCTTCCCCAAGGGTTACAAGAAAATCAAACCCTATCTGCGCACAACGCCGCAGCCCAATAAATAGCGATCATGATTCTGATCAGGGGCGGCCAGTGGTCGCCCCTTTTTTTGTTTAATCCAGCGTCCGGCGATAGCGGGTCAGGGCCAGCGTCGCCAACACCACGAAGATCACGGCCAACGGCCATAAATTGTCCAGCACAGCGGCAAAGTCCGCACCTTTGAGCATGATCTCGCGAACCGCGCGGATGAAATGCGTAGTGGGGACCGCCTCGCCTATGGTTCGGGCCCAAATCGGCATGCCGTCGAAAGGGAACATAAAGCCGGACAGCAAGATCGATGGCATGAAAACGAAAAACGTCATCTGCATGGCCTGCATCTGGGTGCGGGCCAGGGTTGAGAACAAAAACCCCAGCGACAGATTGACCAGAATGAACAGCGTGACAGCCACGGCAAAGGCAAATGGGTCACCGTGGAAGGGCACACCGAACAAATAGCGCGCCGCGACGAGCATCAGGATCACCTGGATGAAGCCGACCAGCACATAGGGCGCGATCTTGCCCGCCATGACTTCGAGAGGGCGTGTCGGCGTGGCCAGCAGGGTTTCCAGCGTACCGCGCTCCGCTTCCTTGGTGAGCGCCATTGACGTCATCATGGCCATCGTCATCGTCAGGATCACGCCCAGCAGACCGGGGACGATATTGAACGCCGTGCGCCCGGCGGGATTGTATCGACGGTGGATTATGGTCCGGGCCGGCGGATCACGCGCGCCGGTCATGGATTGCAGGGCCTGCGTCACAATCTGCGGAAAGGCTCCGCTGCTCGCGCCTGCAGCCACCGGATCGGACGCATCGACATCCAGCAGGATTTGCGGCGCATCACCGCGCGCCAGATCCCGCTCGAAATTGGCGGGGATGACGACGGT
This sequence comes from uncultured Maricaulaceae bacterium, assembly GCA_963976265.1. Classification (GTDB taxonomy): domain Bacteria; phylum Pseudomonadota; class Alphaproteobacteria; order Caulobacterales; family Maricaulaceae; genus Hyphobacterium. Next base: position 856 of record CAXBKM010000144.1, on the reverse strand, counting down.
AAACACCACCTCGCTATTGGTCAGCGCGGCGTCCGTTTCGTCTTCATTGCTGGACATCCCGACAATGTCGAAGAATTCGGAACTGTCGAGGGCTTGAACAATGGCGCGTGTCGCCGGACCGCTATCACCGGCTTCGACCAGGGTGGGGAGATGGCGCGGATCGGTGTTGATCGCATAGCCAAACAGGAGGAGCTGGATCAGCGGAATGCCGACCATCATCGCGAAGGTCAGACGGTCGCGCCGCATCTGCACGAATTCCTTGGTCAGGACCGCCCAAATTCGTGACAGGGTGGGAGAAAGCACCATCTCAAAAATTGTCCTGCGCGCCGGTCATCAGGAAAATGAAGGCTTCCTCCAGCCCGGTCCTGGCGGGTGATATTTCAAATTCCGGCTTGTCGCGCCACGGGCGCAGGGCGGCTTCAAGCGCGTCGGCATCGCGTCCGCTGACATGCAGGGCCGAGCCAAAGCGCGCGATCTGCTCAACGCCGGTTGCGCCATCCAGCGCGTCATAGACGGGCGTCAAACCCTTGCCTTCGATCCGCCAGGTGGTGAGCCCAACTGTGGCGGCCAGATCAGCAGACGGTGCGTCGATCAACTTCCTGCCATAGGCGATGAAGGCGATGAAATCGCACTGCACGGCCTCATCCATATAATGGGTTGAGACCAGCACGGTGACGCCTTGGCGCGCCAATCGCCGAATACGGTCCCAGAAATCGCGTCGCGCCTTGGGGTCGACCCCGGCGGTCGGCTCATCGAGCAGGAGAAGACCCGGTGAGTGAAGCGATGCGGCGGCAAGTGCGAGACGCTGCTTCCAGCCGCCTGATAATTGCCCCGCCATCTGATGTGCGCGCGGTTC
>CAXBKM010000143.1:0-5453 GCA_963976265.1 uncultured Maricaulaceae bacterium | reverse complement strand
CGCCTGAAAAACGATCGCGATGCGTTCTGTGGAAAACATTAGGGCGTTATTCAGTTTTGCCAGTGACACCTGAGCCTTGAGGGCGCGAATCACGCTTGCCCAAAGCGGGGCCAAATAGCACGGCGCTCGATTGGCGAGCGTGCGTTGGCCCGCTAGGATGATGTGTGCGGATTCGTTTCGCACTCAGACAGGGGGTTTCCCAGATGACCGCAATCGTCGGCGTCGAGCATGCCTATAAACGCGCAACCTTTTTGAAGGCTGCAACCGCGCAATGGAAGAAGCGTTTCGGCACAGATATTTCCGACCCAGCGGTCAAAACCTTCATCGAGCAGGTGTTTGACGATGCTCTGGCGGAAGACCTGGAAAACATTTCCGCGAAGGATTTGGTGATACAGCTGGCCGAATTCTGGGAGTGGTCACGTACCCGCAAGCCCGAAGAGATTATTATTCGCGTCCGCAAGTCAAAGCTCGACGGCGCCGAAAACCTGAACCGCGACATTCTTGAAATTGCAGGCCCGGACCGCCCTTTCCTGGTGGATTCCGTCATGGGCGAAATTGGCGCCCAGAGCCTTGATGTCCTGGCCATGTTTCACCCGATCATTCCGACGGGCGAAAACACCGCCGAATCGCTGATTCAGGTTCATGTTGAGCCCCGCGACAGCGCGTCCCGCCAATTGCTTGAAGAAGGCGCACGCGCCACGCTGGATGATGTCCATCACTCCACGGCGGACTGGAATGACATGCGCGCCGCGATGGATATGTCGATCGCCCATCTGGAAGCAGCCAATACGCCAGCATCTCTGGAAGAAAAGGCTGAATCGCTCGAATTCCTGCGCTGGCTGCGCAACGACCATTTCGCGTTTCTGGGCTGCCGGAATTATCGGTTTGATATTGATAAAAACGGGCGGATCAAGAACCGTGAACCCGATGTTCAACCCGGTTCCGGGCGCGGCATTCTGCGCAATCCTGAACGCCAGGTTCTGCGCAAGCTGTCCGAGCCGTCACATCTGACGCCCGCCATTGAATCCTTTCTGGGTGATTCATCGCCCCTGATCGTCGCCAAGGCCAATATCCAGTCGCGGGTTCATCGCCGCGTCTACATGGATTATATCGGCGTCAAGCGCTATCGCGCCGATGGGGCGGTGATCGGCGAGGACCGTTTTGTCGGCCTGTTCACTGCCGATGCCTATGACCGTATGGCCCGAGATGTGCCACTGATCCGGCGCAAGGTGCGCCGTGTTCTGGACCGTGCCGGAAAAATTCCCGGCACCCATAACGAGAAAAAACTCCGCAATATTGTCGAAAATTATCCACGCGACGAGCTCTTCCAGACCGACGAGGATGATCTGCTCGCCATTGGTCTGGGCATTTTGCATCTTTATGACCGTCCGCGAACAAAGGTCTTCATTCGCCGCGACCGGTTTGACCGGTTTATTTCGGTTCTGCTTTTCGTGCCGCGCGACCGGTATAACTCCAAGGTTCGCGAGCAGGCTGGCGAGATGATCCGAGAGGCTTTTGATGGTCGCCTGTCGGCGTATTATCCGCAATTTGGGGACGGGCCGCTGGCGCGTGTCCACTACATCATCGGGCTCAACCCCTATGATCATCCCGAGCCCGATGTTGCCGAGCTGGAAGCTCGCATCACACTGCTTGCGCGGACCTGGGAAGATGAATTTGAATCGGTTGCCCGGCGCGAGCTCGATGACGCGCTTCGTGCCCGATCACGATCCTATGAGGACGCCTTCAGTGCGGGTTATCGCGAGGCCTACTCGCCGATGGAGGGTATCGCTGACCTTCAAAAAATCGAAGCGCTGACCGACGAGTCTCCTCTGGCGGCACGGGTTTACAGGGCTGATGGCGAAGCGCCCGATGCCTTGCGATTGAAAATCTACAGGACCGGCGAATCTGTCCCCTTGTCCAATGTGATGCCGGTGCTCGAAAATATGGGCCTGACTGTTTTGCAGGAATCCGGCTTTGAAGTTCACCGCAAAACCGCAACAGATGGCGCGAAAAGCCCAATCGTCCATGTCCACGATTTTGAAATGAAACGAGAGGCCGGCGGCGAAGAGAGCGACAGCTCTGATGCGGTGTTCGAGGATGCATTGCTGGCCGTGCTTGAAAACCGGGCCGAGGATGACGGGTTTAACCGGCTGATCCCCCAATTGGGCGTCACCTGGCGTGACGCTGCATTCCTGCGGACCTGTGCACGTTACCGCCAACAGACCGGGCTCGATCCGTCGCAAATCATTCAGGAAGAAGCCCTGGCAGCCAATCCGGCTATTGCGCAATGCCTGCTGGAGCTGGCGCGGGTCAAATTCGACCCGGCGCGCGAGCTGACCAAGGATGAGCGCAAGGAAAGCGCGGACATTCTGGCCGCTGATATTCGCACCAAACTCGATTCGGTTGCCAGCATCGATCATGACCGGGTTCTGCGCCGGATTTTGCGGCTGATCGAAGCAACGCTGCGGACCAATTACTATCAGACCGATTCCGAAGGCCGGGCGAAGGCGCATATTTCCCTCAAAATCGCCAGCCGCCAGCTTGAAGAATTGCCGCTGCCCAAACCTTATCGCGAAATCTTTGTCTGGGCCCCCAATGTTGAAGGGGTTCATATCCGCTTTGGGCCCGTCGCGCGAGGTGGATTGCGCTGGTCAGACCGGCGTGATGATTTTCGCACCGAAGTTCTCGGCCTCGTCAAGGCGCAGCAGGTTAAAAACGCGGTCATCGTTCCGGTGGGCTCCAAGGGCGGTTTTTATCCCAAACAATTGCCCAAATCCGGCAGCCGCGATGAATGGATTGCAGAAGGTGTCAGCGCGTACAAGACGTTCATCCGCGGCCTTCTCGACATCACCGACAATATTGACGGTGACACACTCGTCCATCCCAAAAATGTGGTGATTTGGGACGATGACGACCCCTATCTGGTGGTGGCCGCCGACAAGGGCACCGCAACCTTCTCTGACATTGCCAATGGCGTTGCCACAGACGAATTCGACTTCTGGCTTGGAGACGCGTTCGCATCCGGCGGATCGGCGGGTTATGATCACAAGGCAATGGGCATTACGGCGCGCGGCGCCTGGGAATCGGTCAAACGTCATTTCCGTGAGCTCGGCAAGGACATCCAGTCGGAACCCTTCACGGTTATTGGCGTCGGCGACATGTCCGGTGATGTCTTCGGCAATGGCATGCTCTTGTCGAAGAAAATTCGCCTCGTCGCGGCCTTTGACCATCGCGATATTTTCATCGATCCGGACCCGACGGATCTTGATGCCAGCTGGAATGAACGCAAACGCCTGTTCGAGACACCGCGCTCGTCCTGGCAGGATTATGATGCATCGCTGATTTCCAAGGGCGGCGGCGTGTTCTCGCGCGGCGCTAAAACAATTGCCCTGACCGCGCAAATGAAAGAGCTGACGGGTATCGACGCAGACAAGGCGGCACCGTTTGAAATTCTGAGCGCTTTATTGCACGCCCCGTCTGAATTGTTGTGGTTCGGCGGGATTGGCACCTATGTCAAAGCCAGCCACGAGCAGCATTGGGAAGTTGGCGACAAGGCCAATGACGCCTTGCGTGTGAATGCCGAAGATGTAGGCGCAACGGTTATCGGCGAAGGGGCCAATCTGGGCTTTACCCAGGCGGCGCGAATTGAATTTGCCCGCAAGGGCGGCCGCGTCAATGCCGATTTTGTCGACAATTCTGCCGGCGTCGACACGTCTGACCATGAGGTAAATATCAAAATTCTCCTCAATGGTTTTATGCGATCAGGCGAGCTGACCCGCAAAAAACGCGACAATCTTCTGGGGCGGATGACCGACACGGTTGCCCGTCATGTGCTGGCTCATAATTACGACCAGACGCTGGCGATCACGCTGGCAGAAACCAATGCATCGGCTGACATTGATGCCCATGAACGCTTTATGTCATCACTGGAATCCCAGGGTCGTCTCGACCGCGATGTCGAAGGCTTGCCCGGATCAGAAGAGATTCGCCTGCTCAAACAGCAGAATTTGGGACTGACACGGCCAGAGCTAGCCCTGCTTATTTCCTACGCCAAGATCACGCTGTTTGATGCGCTGGTCGCGTCTGAAGTCCCCGACGATCCACATTTTGTCGATACGCTGACCGGCTATTTCCCGGATGATCTGGCCGGATATGGTGATGCCATGGCAACGCATCGTCTGCGCCGTGAAATCATTTCGACGATTCTGGCCAATGACATGATCAATCTGGGTGGACCGACCTTTATCCACCGGGCCAAGGAATCGACCGGTGCCAGCGTCGCAGCCGTGGCACGTGCCTTTGAAGCCGGACGACAGATTTTCCGATTCTCCGAGCTGACCGATCGCATCAATGCGCTGGACAACAAGGCGCCCGCGACCGTGCAGATTCATCTTCATGAGGTCATCATTCGGCTATTGCGTCGTCAGGCCTATTGGCTTGCGCGGCGTGGTCGGGGCCGCGAAAGTGATCACGCGGTTCCAATCAATGACGTCATCACGGCGTATCGCTCCGGCGTGGACCAGCTTAAAGCCCTGGTTCCGGACATCATTTCTGATTATGAGCGCGAACGTGTTGGCGGCCTGACCGAAGATTTCGTCAAGGCCGGTGCACCCAAGGATTTGGCGGAAGAAATTGCCAATCTGCGTCCGCTGACATCCTCGTCAGACGTAATCGATCTGGCGCTTCGTCTGGACTGGCCGCTGGAATCGGTGGCGCATGTTTATCACGCTGCCGGTGCGCGCTTCCAGTTTGACCGCCTTCGGGGGCGGGGCGGCGATGTGTCCTCAACCCAGCACTGGGGCCGACTGGCCGTCCGGCGTTTGATCGAGGACCTCTATGCCAGCCACCAAACCGTCGCAGCATCGGTCATGAACCACGCCAAAACCGTCGGCGGGTCGCTTGCCAAGGGTATTGAAGAACCCAGCCGTGAGTGGGCGCGCGAACTGATTGACTCTTGGAGCATCATCAATGCCGAGGAAGCAGGCCGGGTAGACACGACGTTGAAGGATTTGGACAGTACGGGCGCCTGGAGCCTGTCAAAACTGGCAATTGCGTCGACCCAATTGCGTGAAATGGCCCAGAATGCCGAGCCTTAAACGGCAAATGAATTGAGAAATTCAACGAAGACGGCTTCGGCCTCTTTGGCTTTCTCGGCGTCGTAAACCAGTCCGGAATTGGGTTTATGGTTTTGCTCGTCAAAACCGTGTGTCGCGCCGTCGATATATGACCAATTGACCAATTGGCCCGACGCTTTCTTTCCTTCGAGCAATTTCGCAGATTCCACATCACTGCAAACGGCATCACCGCGCACCAACAAGGCTTCAACCTTGATGTCACCGGGCCAGTCATGCCCGCGCGACCGGGCCAGAAACCCGCTATAGGGGTAAAGCGCCAGGACACCGCGAACGCCGTTCAATGCAGCTGTTGGCAAATGTTTGAGGCTGGGCGGGGCG
>CAXBKM010000142.1:0-5506 GCA_963976265.1 uncultured Maricaulaceae bacterium | reverse complement strand
AACCAATGGGAATTGAACCACACAGGCTGATCAGGGGCGCGGGGTTTACGCGCATTGGCCCAGCGTTTCAAGGGCGTGTCAAAATCGGCTGCGGGCCAGAGCTTCGGGTGCCAGGCGTTGTTTCGCAAATTCGATAAGTTTTTGCCGCAGGCCCGGATCGTCCAACGCATGGTTTGGGATATAAAATGCGCTCAGACCGCAGACGATGAGAAGAGCCTCCGGCACGGCTACCACAGCTTGAATGGCATGCCACTGAATAGAAGAGTGAGTGCCGTCTGTGCGCCATGACAGTCCGGCCTCATTGATTTCAACGCACACATGTTCCGGACCCCGTTCTATCGGGACTCGTGCAAATGCCCCAAAAATTCTGGCAGCCAGGAATTTCCAAAATCGTATGTATATAAATAAGCCGGGCAGGAGTCCGACAACTGCCGTCAGTCCGGGGATTCCCGTTCCACGCAAAGACGGGAAGACATTCAATACACCATAGACCAATGCATAGGCGCCCCACATGCACGTAATGGCCAATACGCTCTGCAAGCCATAGAGCGCCCATCGCCGCCACCCGCCAAACAGAGTTGCGGACAGCCGAGAATTCATCCGCAGCTTCTCTCGTAGGCAGGTCTCGAATTCGAACCGGAAACTGTCTTCGCCTGACACCATATCAATAGCCATTGGCAAGAATGATGGACTTGTAAAGGCCCATCATGACACGTCGGTCAGCATTCTCTCAAAAACGTCATTGGGTTTTTGTCGCCGTATCGTCAAACCTGTGCGCCAGACTGGGAGAGAAGGGACCGACATGATCCGCATACTGTTGACCGCAGCCAGCCTGGCATTCGTGGCGGCCGCCGCATCGGCGCAGGACGTGCAGTCCGCGCGTGATACCGCCGAGGCCTGGCTTCACGCCTACGAGGCGCAGGACTTTGAGGCGATGCGCGCCCTGTTGACGGATGAGTCGGTATTTGTTGACCCGACATCGTTTGATCGCCCGGAAGTATCCGAGACGATAAACTGGACAGGGCCGGACGCCATTATCGCCGGCGTCAGCGCCTGGGGTATCAGCCATGGCGAATACGATGTGAGCCGAACATATGAATCGTCGGGCCGCGTCGTGTTCAATGCCGTTATGACCGTGGTCTATGCCACGCCAAATGGCGAAATTGGATATTTCTACCCCATCACAACCATCATATCCGTTGAAGACGGTTATGTGATCGAACATCGCGACTATACCGATTTTGAGGGCATACGCCCCGCCGAGTAAGCACATTACGAAATATGGAATATACCATGAAACAGTTTTTGACCCCGCTTGCCCTTCTGGGCCTGGTCCTGTCTCCGGTCGCTCTGGCGCAAGACGCCGAGATGAGCGAGGCCGAAACCATCGCCCGCGAGTATATGGCGGCCTATTCCGCCGTCGATTTTGAGCGCATGGCGAGCTTCATGGCCGAAGACATGACGTTCTCGGACGAAACGGCGACGGGGACCGACAATCCGGACGGCATTCAGGCCGAAGGCCGCGATGCGGCGCTCGCCATGCTCAACGGATTTGCCGAACAGTATAACCCGATCGAGCTGGGTTTTGTCTGGGATACGGTTTTTGAAAGCAATCACCGCGTCGTCTTCATGGGTCATGTCAACGCGCTTTACCCCACCGAAGATCCCAATCAGGTCTTCCGCTGGCGCGCGCCACAAACCGCGGTTGTGACAGTATTGAACGGCCAGGTCGTACGCCATCAAGACTTTGCCAATTATACCGGCGCGGAACAGGGATTGGTGCCGGCGCAATAGTTGGGCACTGGCAATGACGGACAAGGACGCTCTCGCACGGCTAGCCGAAGCTGGTGATGTCTCTGCCATGCTGGACATGGCCTTTGCTGCCGATGCGGCGGGCCGCCAGGCTGATGCGGCCCACTGGATGGATCGTGCTGCAAGGGCGGGCGATGCCAAAGTCCGGCTACAGGCTGCCCTCTGGCAATTATATGGATCAAACTACACCCGCGATGAAGCCGCCGCCTTTTGCGCAATTGAGACTCTGGGGCGCGACGCGGGAGAGCCACAGGCACGGCGCCTGACGGCTGTCATGCTGGCTTTTGGCATGGGATGCCGCCGCGACTGGAGCGCAGCCATCGATCTCATGACGCAAGCCTCAGACGCGGGAGACGCGTTGGCGAAAACAGATCTTGCGATGTTGTCTGGAGGCAATAGCGTCGAGATCAGCGACCCTGCCAGCTGGCAGGCACCTGCGCCCGAAACCCTGCTCACCCGGCCTCGCGTCGACATTTATCGGTCAGTGATACCGCCAGAATGGTGCCGGCATATTATTGATCAGGCGCGGCCCCATCTCGCGCAAGCCCATGTCAAGGATGCCCGCACCGGTCAACGCACAGTCGACCCGATGCGAACCAATTCGGTGACACTCATTGAATTGTGGGATTATGGCCTGGTTCATTATGCGGTCGCGGCCCGCTTGGCGAATGTTTGCAGGACGGCCATCGAGAAACTCGAGCCACCCAAAATCCTGCGCTACCAGCCGGGACAGACCTATAAGGCGCACTTTGATTTCATTGATCCGGAGGTGCCGGCCTTTGTCCGCGAATTACGTGAGAAAGGTCAGCGCACGAAGACGCCCCTGATCTATCTCAATGACGGCTACGCAGGTGGAGACACCCGTTTTCTGAGTGCCGACATGTCCTTTCGGGGGCAAATTGGCGATCTGCTGGTTTTGCGCAATACGCGCGCTGGCGGAAAGCCTGATCGCGACAGCCTCCACGCCGGACTGCCACCAACACAGGGCGAAAAATGGGTTTACTCGACCCGCGTCCGCACACGGCCCCAAATTGGCCGCCTGTGGCGGGAGTTTTGATAAAAAAAAGGGCGGCTCATTTGAGCCGCCCTTTTCGCATTCGTGTCTATTAAAAGATCTACAGCTTGCGCTCGACCTCGGTGATTTCGAAACACTCAATAAGGTCACCTTTCTTGATGCCCTCATATTTTTCGAACGCCATACCGCATTCCGTGCCCGATTTCACTTCCTCGACTTCGTCCTTGAAGCGTTTGAGCGTTTTGAGCTTGCCTTCATGGATCACTGTATCGTCACGCAGCAGGCGCACGCCGGAACCGCGACGCACAACGCCTTCGGTCACGCGGCAACCGGCCACCTTGCCCGCCTTCGTGATGTTGAAGACTTCCAGGATTTCGGCATAACCGATGAAGCTCTCGCGTTGTTCTGGCGGCAACATGCCTTCGAGCGCCGCTTTGATATCATCGAGCACATTATAGATGATCGAGTAATAGCGGATTTCGACGCCTTCAGCTTCGGCCAGAGCCTTGGCTTGCTTGTTGGCGCGAACATTGAAGGCAATGATCGGTGCGTTGGAGGCTTTGGCCAGCATCACATCAGATTCGCTGACACCACCGGCGGCCGACAAGATCGAGCGCGCATGGACTTCCTCATTACCGATCTGTTCGAGCGATTGCGCAATGGCCTCTGCAGACCCCTGAACATCGGCTTTCACAACACAATGGATTTCCTGCAACTCGTTTTGCTGCAGACGCGCCATCATTTGTTCCAGCGATGCACCCGAAGCTGAACCGCCTGTTGAGGCCTGACGCTTCTGGCGCTGGCGATAGCCGGAAATTTCCCGCGCACGCGCTTCGCTTTCGACAACGGCAAACAATTCGCCGGGATCCGGTGCACCATCCAGTCCGAGAATTTCAACTGGCTGCGATGGTCCCGCAGTTTTGAGTTGTTGCCCGCGCTCATCGATGAGCGCGCGAACGCGGCCCCATTGTGCGCCGGCGACAACAATATCGCCGCGTTTGAGAGAGCCACGCTTGACCAGAACTGTTGCGACCGAACCACGGCCCTGTTCGACCTTGGATTCGACGACAACACCGTCACCAGCGCGGTCCGGATTGGCTTTCAATTCCAGGAGTTCGGCTTGCAGCGTGATGGCTTCGGTCAGCTCATCGAGGCCGGTTTTCTTCAAGGCCGAAACCTCAATCGCCTGAACGTCACCGCTCATTTGCTCGACAATGATCTCGTGCTGCAGCAAGTCCTGGAGGACTTTGGTCGGATTGGCCTCGTGCTTGTCCATCTTGTTGACGGCCACGATCATCGGCGCGCCAGATTCCTTGGCGTGCTTGATGGCCTCAATCGTCTGCGGCATCACACCGTCATCGGCGGCAACGACCAGAACGACAATATCGGTCGCCTGCGCGCCGCGCGCGCGCATCGCGGAAAATGCCGCATGGCCCGGCGTGTCCAGGAAGGTGATTTTCTCGCCTGATTTCAACTTCACCTGATAGGCGCCGATATGCTGGGTGATGCCACCGGCTTCGCCGCCCGCAGTATCAGTCGAGCGCAAAGCATCCAGAAGCGATGTTTTACCATGATCAACATGGCCCATAATCGTCACGACAGGTGCGCGTGGTTTCTTGGTCTCTTCCGGATCGTCTTCGGAGATGAAGCCTTCCTCGACATCGGATTCAGACACGCGTTTCACGACATGGCCGAAATCCGCCACGATCAATTCAGCGGTGTCCTGATCCAGCACATCGTTCACACGGACCATCTGGCCCTGCTTCATCAAATATTTGACAACATCTGACGCGCGTTCGGCCATCCGTGATGCCAAATCCTGAACCGTAATGGCTTCCGGCAAAACAACTTCGCGCTGGATTTTTTCGCGCTCACCGCCGCCATCCTGGCGACGTTGCTTTTCACGCTCGCGCGCCCGGCGAACCGATGCGAGGGAACGCTGGCGACCTTCGTCGCCTTCCAGAACATTCTGAATGGTCAGCTTGCCGGAGCGACGACGGTCCGCGCCTTTTTGGCGGGCGACAGCAGGCGTTCCACGACCCGGGCCCGGTGACCCTTTGCGTTTTATCCGGCCACCCATTTCTTCCATCATTGCCGCTTCGGCATCTTCAGGGCGCGGGCGATCTTTTTCCTTGGACTTTGCAGGGTCCTTGCGGGTCGGTGCCGCTTCCGGGTCTTCCGCGCGTGCAGCGGCCTCGGCGGCGATAGCGGCCGCTTCCTGAGCCTCACGCTCTTTACGGATTTCTTCTTCGGCTTCCGCCTTGCGTTGTTCTTCAAGCTTGCGCTTGTCAGCTTCCGCACGCTGGGTCCGGGCGACCTCGTCTTCCTTGTGCGCAGCGGCACGTTCCGCCGCTTCGGCACGGGCGCGTTGTACCGCGCGCTGGCGGGAAACCAGCTCTTCTTCGGACAGGCCCAGTTCGCGCGCTTTTGCAGCCAGCGGCGATTCCTTGGCCTGTTTGGCCGTCGGAACATTGCTTCTGGCCCCTTGCGCGGCCGATTCCTTGGGCGTTACGGCGCGTTTGCGCTTCTTCTCGACAACAACCGATTTTGATCGGCCACGCGAAAAGCTTTGCTGCACAGTGCCAGACCCGCCTCGCAATGATAGCGGGCGGCGTCCTGATCCTGAATTACGTTCGTCGGCGTCGCTCATGCGAACCTTTCACTTGCGGCGTTTCATCA
>CAXBKM010000141.1:0-5517 GCA_963976265.1 uncultured Maricaulaceae bacterium | reverse complement strand
GTGACCATCTCGTCGCGGATGGTGACCTCCATGCCGAGACCGCCATATTCGCCGCGCGTTGTGACCTGCATGTCACGGAAGGAGTCCGGATTATGATAGCTCGAATGCGGATCAAGTGATTCCAGCATGCCCTCAATGGCGGCCTCAATCAGGGCGGCATCATCGACTTCGGTGACATAGTCCGACTCAATTCGGGACAGGACATCGCCAAACAGCTCAAGCTGTCGAAATGTCTCTTCCCGGGAATTGTCAAAACCTTCCGCCGAAACCGCGAGCGCAATAGCACCCAGCGAAAAGGCAATACCAGCAGCGATATAGTTCAAACGCATGAAACTATGCATCCTTTCAAAGTTGTGCCCCCACTAACGAGCACGTGCATCAGGCCTCAGCCACGGTTCAGGGTCAATCGCCTGACCGCTACGCTGTAACTCCAGATACAAATCTGGTGCCGGATCATCCTGTTCGGGCATCGCCCCGATGGGTTCGCCGGCCAAAACAGTGCGCCCAGCCTCGGCATAAACCGCCGCCAGACCCGCTATCACTATATAGTACTCATCTCCGACGTTGAGTATCAAGAGACCGTGATACGCGCCGAACGGTCCGGCAAATTCCACCTGGCCATCAAAAGGGGCTGTGACCTGGGCGCGCGACCTGGCCCGGATCAGCACGCCATCAGAAGGCTCGCCATTATGTCGTCATCACCGAAGCGCCGCGTGACGCGTCCTGAGACGGGAGGACGAAGTCGCCCTCGGGCATCCGAAAAGCGCAATGTTTCAAGGGGTTCAGCAGGTGCCAATGCGGCCATCAGGGTTTGATTGGGACGCAAGGTTGGCGTGGGGATATCATCGCGCCGATCAACTTGACGCGGGTTCAGGCGCGGCGTCACAGACGACATGGCGCGCAGGCGGATCATCAGCCCGCGCAATGTATCGGCTTCCTCCCCGGCTGCTCTTGCTGCCAGTGAAAAACGCGCAGCTTCGCTTCGACGCCGCTGTTCCAGGCGTTCGCGCTCCGCAATCAGGCGCTCAATGTCATTGCGTTGTGTCTCCAGACTGGTCTCAACACGCGCCAGATTATCGGTCTCCGTAACGGTGTCCTCACGGACCGAACGCAGGGCGTCGAGCTCAGCAGCCAGCGCATTGGCCCGATCCCGCAACGCTGGCGCGATGTCGGCGAACAGGCCGGCGGCGCGGGCGGCCTCCACGGCGTCTCCGGGTGCGACAGCCATGGCCGGCGGCGTCCCGCGTTCAATACGCTGCAGGGCTGCCAGCACATCAATCAGGTTTTCGCGGTCGGCATGGATCCGGTCCAGTATATCACGTTCGCGATCTGTCAAATCGTCAATCCTGGATTCAGCTGCGCTTGCTGCACGCTCACTGGCATCGACCTGGCGGGCGGCATCGACGAGTTGTTGCTGCAGATCGGCAATCTCGCGCGCCAGAGCATTTGCGGCCTGCTCTGCGGCCTCTGCCTGCGTTTGCGCTTCGCGTTGTTCCTGTTCGAGGCGTTCAATTTCGTCGGAACTCGGCGGCGGCGATTCCGTCGGTTCGGTCTGCATCAGGGAAAGTGCGAGAAAAAGAACGGACATGGCCTGAAGGATACTGACCTATTCAAGGTTAAGGCTTAGTCGCGATGATAGGGCGAACCGCTGGCAATGGATACGGCCCGATAAAGCTGCTCGGCCAGCATGATACGCACCAGCTTGTGCGGCCAGACCATAGCTCCCAGAGACAGGGTCAAATCCGGTTGGCGAAAGACTGACCGGTCCAGCCCGTCCGCGCCGCCTATAACAAAGACCGCCTCGCGCGCGCCCTCATCGCGCCACTGGCACAGGGTTTTCGAAAACGCTCGCGAGCTTTGTGTCTTGCCGCGCTCATCAAGCAGGCATAACCGCGCGCCGTCCGGGACTGTCGCAGCGAGCGCGGCGGATTCAGCGGTCTTGTTGGCCAAGCTGCGATTGTCGATTTCGGATTCTTCTGCGGGCCCGAGCCCGATCGACCGGCCACTGGCCGATGCGCGCCCCAGATAATCGTCAATCAGATCGCGTTCCGGTCCGGCTTTGATCCGGCTGATGGCTGTGATCGTCAGACGCATGGGATGGGCCGCGCCGGGTTATTGATCGGGGGTCGCGGGTTCGACAGACCACATTTTTTCAAGATTATAGAAGCTGCGCACTTCAGGCCGGAAAATATGGATTACGACATCATTGGCATCGATCAAAACCCAGTCGCAACTGGAAAGCCCTTCAACGCGGGCCGAGCCATGGCCTTCAGCCTTGAGCTTGCGCAATAAATGGTCCGCGATCGCCCCGACATGACGTTGGGATCGCCCCGACGCAATGACCATGACATCTGTCACCGACGACTTGCCACGCAAATCAACGGCAATGACGTCCTCGGCCTTGTCATCATCCAGTGTTTGAAGAATGAGCGACTCCAGTGCGTCGCTGGTCTCTGATTGGCCAGAAGGGTCTACGGGCGATGCCGTTTCACTCTCGCTCTGGCGACCTTGTTCAGTAGTCAGCGCCCTGTCTCCTTACGCTCACAAATGCGGATATGCGCCAGTGTATCACGTTATGTCGCGGTATTCGAGCCAGTGAAGTGTAAAGTACCCATCCGCGTCACTCCAATGGGCGACCGGCTCCAGACCGGCTGACCGCGCCAGGTCCTGAAAGCTTGCCACGGTAAATTTATGGGAGTTTTCGGTATGAATTGTTTCACCTTTCGTCATCGAGAAATCATGTCCATCGACTGAAAATTTCATATCGCATTGGGCAATCAGATGCATTTCGATACGCGACATGTGTTCATTCCAGATCGCGCTGTGACGAAAGGCGCCGATATCAATATCGCCATTCAGTTCGCGGTTGATCCGGGTTAGCAGGTTGAGGTTAAATCGGGCGGTGACACCGTCGGCGTCGTCATAGGCCGCGCGCAAGGTGTCGCGAGTCTTGACCCGGTCTGCACCGACCAGAAACCCGTCGCCGGGGCGCAGCCAGTCGCGGATACCATTCAGTAATTCGCGTGCGGCATCGGGTTCGAAATTGCCGATGGTCGAGCCGGGGAAAAACACGAGGCGCCGACCGTCCGGGATTGCCATGTCATGTAAATCAACATGCCGGGTAAAATCAGCGCAGACGGCGCCAACCTTCAAGCCGGACCAACGTGAAGACAAATCGCGGCAGGCGGCCAGCAGATGGCTTTTCGAAATATCCAGACCGATATAGGCCGCAGGTTCATCCAGTGCGCCGAGGAGTTTGTCGATCTTAACGCTAGAGCCAGAACCGGGCTCGATCACGACGGCGCCCTTGCCGGCGCGGTCGGCAATTTCATCGGAAATATCGTCGAGCAGGGCCAGTTCGGTTCGCGTCACATAATATTCAGGCGTTTGGGTAATGTCGTCGAATAGCGCGGAGCCGATTGCGTCATAAAAATATTTCGGCGGAATTGTCTTGGGCAAGGCCGCCAGCCCGGACAGGACATCTTCTCGAAAATCCGATTTCGGTGGGTGCAAATCCGCAAAAAAGGCGAGCGTTTCGTCCGGCAGTTTTGATGCCGTCGATGGCTCAGACATGGAGGCTCCAATTCTATCGCAGCTTTGAGGGGAAAGATTCGCGCTCAGCGATTGTCGCGGCGCAGGCGTGATGATGACTCCTTATGTAGGGGTTCGCACAGATAGGTCCAGACCGGCGCGGTGCGTCTTTTCAAATTTTGTGACGCATATTCCGGCGCGCGCGCCTTCGCATAGATTCGCGCAGCCGGGGCGAGCCTGGCGCGAACCGGATCCTGAGGGCGTGCGATAATCACAATGGGAAGACTGTCCATGATCTCGCGCCAGCGCACCCAGCGGTGAAAGGATTTGAGATTATCCGCGCCCATCAACCAGACGAAATTGACCCGGGGGTAGCGCTGTAGCAAGGCGGCGATCACGCGGGCGGTCAGCCGGGCTTTCAGGCGGTTTTCAACGTCAGACACCGTCATTCGGGGGCCATAAGCCAAATTTTTTACGCGCTGAAAGCGGTCCTCATATTCTGAGGGCGCTTGCGTCTTGAGTGGATTTTGAGGCGATACCAGCCACCAGATCCGGTCGAGCCCCAAGCGTCGCATGGCCGAGACGGCGACATGGCGATGGCCCGCATGGGGAGGATCGAAACTGCCGCCGAACAATCCAACTGTCATGCCCGGCGCGAGCGCTTCGCCTTTAAGCGGCGGT
Organism: uncultured Maricaulaceae bacterium; assembly: GCA_963976265.1. Taxonomy (GTDB): domain Bacteria; phylum Pseudomonadota; class Alphaproteobacteria; order Caulobacterales; family Maricaulaceae; genus Hyphobacterium. Next base: position 1,305 of record CAXBKM010000141.1, on the reverse strand, counting down.
GCTGACCGGGCCCGGCGTGCCAATGCCCCAAAGCGGACGGGAGCCGATCTTTGCCTCACGGCTGCCAGCCCTCATCGGCGTCCGGATCAGGAATGATGGCGGCTTTGGCTTCGGCAGAGCGCGCCAGCTTGATCTGTTCCCATATCGCAAATAGCGCTTCGCGTATGCCGTCACCACTGGCACTCGACAACCGAAGGACGGGGTGACCACAGGCCGCTTCGAGCGCGGCGGCACGGTCTTCAACCGTCTCCGGAGTGAGCGCATCGGTTTTGGACAGGGCGACAATTTCGGGCTTGTCGTCAAGGCCGGCCCCATAAGCTTCAAGTTCGCTGCGCACGGTGCGCCAGGCTTCGACGGGGTCGTCCTGTGTACCATCCACCAAATGCAGCATTGTCGCGCAGCGCTCGACATGCCCCAGAAACCGGTCGCCGATCCCGGCACCTTCATGGGCGCCTTCGATCAGGCCTGGAATATCGGCAATGACGAAACGGGCATCGGCGGCGAGATCCACGACGCCCAGATTGGGATGCAGCGTTGTAAATGGGTAGGCGGCGATTTTCGGATTGGCCGCGCTGACAGCGGCCAGGAAGGTCGACTTGCCCGCATTGGGAAGCCCCACCAGACCTGCATCCGCAATCAATTTGAGGCGCAGCCAAATCCAGCGTTCCTGCCCCTTCTCGCCGGGCTGGGCAAAGCGTGGTGCTTGCAGTGTCGAGGATTTGAAGTGGGCATTGCCTTTGCCGCCGCGACCACCTTCCAAAATCAGAACGCGTTTGCCGAGCCTGTCGAGATCGGCGAGGATTTCGCTATTGGTTTCATCGAGAATCTGTGTCCCGACCGGGACTTTCAGGACAATATCTTCGCTATCCTTGCCGGACCGGTTTGAGCCCTCACCATGGCCCCCCGTCTTGGCTTTGAAGTGCTGGCGGTAGCGATAGTCAATCAGCGTATTAAGGCCGTCGACGGCCTCTGCCCAGACATCACCGCCCCGACCGCCATCGCCGCCATTGGGGCCACCATTCTGGATGTATTTTTCACGTCGGAATGAGACCGAGCCGCCGCCACCATCACCGGAGCGGACAAATATCTTGGCTTGGTCGAGAAATTTCATGGGAATGTGCTGCTTCTGTTTAAATATCCCGCCTTCTATACGTCAGGCGGCGGGATAGTACACCCGTGAGCATAAGTCGGCTTCATCAGGACGCCCAAAAACCCGCTGAACAGAATACCGAAATTCCGGCCAAGGCGTGTCGGGACAATACAAATATTGTCCGGACACGAAATCCATTGCGTCCATTTCTCCCG
>CAXBKM010000140.1:0-5552 GCA_963976265.1 uncultured Maricaulaceae bacterium | reverse complement strand
GGCTCGACCTGTCAATTCCGGCTGGTGAAGTGCATGCCATTATGGGCCCGAACGGGTCGGGCAAGTCGACCCTGTCGTACGCGCTGACGGGACGCGAGGGTTATGCGGTCTCTGGCGGCATCAAGTTTGACGGAGCGGATATCTCTGACATGGCGCCGGAAGACCGTGCAGCCAAGGGGCTCTTCCTGTCCTTTCAGTATCCGGTCGAAATTCCTGGCGTGCCGACTTTGACCTTCCTGAAGGAAGCGTTGAACGCACAGCGTCGCACGCGCGGCGAGGACGAGATGTCTGCGCCGGACTTTATCAAATATGTTCGCGAACATGCAGCAAAATTAAATGTTTCGACCGACATGTTGAAGCGCCCTGTGAATGTCGGATTCTCCGGTGGCGAGAAAAAACGGATAGAAATTCTCCAGGCACTTGTGCTCGAACCCCGCTTTCTGATCCTCGATGAAACCGATTCCGGCCTTGATATTGACGCGCTGAAAGTCGTCTCCGAAGGCGTCAATGCGCTGCGCTCACCAGAACGCGGCATGCTTGTCATTACCCATTATCAGCGCCTGCTCGACCATATCGCGCCCGACCGGGTACATGTCATGGCTGATGGCCGGATCGTGGCGTCCGGTGGCCCGGAACTGGCCCGCGAACTCGAGGCCGATGGCTACGACAAATACGTTCGCGCGGCATGACGGCGCATTTCAAACCCAATGCGGCCGAGATCGCGCTGATCGACTCTCTGAAAGGGGCGGGCGGATGGCGTGCGCAATTGCGGGACGCCACGCGTTCCCATGGCTTCCCGACACGGCGCGATGAGCACTGGAAATGGTCAGACCTGCGTCGCGCCGCCAATGATGTCACACATGCCGGCACGCTTCACATTAGCGGGATCGACGGGAATGAGATTGTGCCGGACGATGGCGCATGCATCGAGCTGTCCACGGTCGCCTCGGCGGGTGCGAGCGCCGCAGATGTCACACTCACGGTCAAGGCCGGGCGCAAAATCACCTTGGTAGAACGCCATGCAGCCGATGCCGGATCGCTCGGCAATTTCCATATGAAAATTGACATCGAAGACGGCGCCCGGCTCGATCGCGTTATCGTTATGCCCGACGCAGGCACCGGCGTATTTATTGCGTCCTCGGACATCGTACTGGGGAAGGGCGCTGACATCTGTCAGACGATTCTCGATTTCGGCGGCAAGCTCAATCGCTGTGAAACCCATCTCACCCATCCCGGTGACGGCGCGTCGGCGCGCCTTGATGGTGTTTATCTGCTCGAAAGTGGCCGCCATGCCGATCACACCAGTGTGGTGCGCCATACCGGGCCGGGCGGTGCGCTGTCCCAGTTGACCAAGGGCGCGGTGATGAGCGGCGCGCGCGGCGTGTTTCAGGGCAAGATTATTGTTGAGCGAGCGGCCCAAAAGACCGATGCGCGCATGACCCATCGCGGTTTGTTGCTGGGTGATCGCGCCGAGATCGATGCCAAGCCCGAGCTGGAAATCTATGCCGATGACGTGCAATGCGCCCACGGTAATGCGCTCGGTGCGATTGACGAGACGGCATTGTTCTACATGCGCCAGCGCGGCATTCCCGAGCTCAAAGCCCGCGCACTGTTGATTGAAAGCTTCCTCACTGAACCATTGGACGGAATTGCCGATGAGGCTTTGCGCGGAGAATTGATGATTCTGTTGCGCACGCGTTTGGGGGTGATCACATGAACGCGCACACCAAGCCGCCACTCGACATAGCCGCGATCCGGGCTGAATTCCCGATCCTGAAACGCGAGATCAATGGCAAACCACTGGTATACCTTGATAGCGCGGCTTCGTCGCAAAAACCCCAGGCCGTCATAGATGCCGTGTCGCGCGTTTATGAGCAGGGCTATGCCAATGTGCATCGCGGGCTGCATACGCTCGCCAATGAGGCTACAGAGGCCTTTGAGGGCGCACGAGGCAAGGTCGCGACCTTTCTGGGGGCGAGCCGCCCGGAGGAAATCGTGTTCACACGCGGCGCGACCGAGGCGATCAATCTGGTCGCCGCCAGTTTTGGGCAGAGCCTGAGGGCGGGCGATGAAATCCTGATCAGCCAGATGGAGCATCACTCCAATATCGTGCCGTGGATGCTGCTGGCTGAGCGCGTTGGCGCACGGGTCGTCTGGGCACCGGTGAACGAAGACGGCGCGCTGGATATGGACGCGCTGGAGGGCCTGATCGGTCCGAAGACGAAGCTGGTTGCAATCAGCCATATGTCCAACGTGCTGGGCACAGTCAATGACGTCGCCGCGATCGTGCGTCTGGCTCATGACAAGGGCGTACCGGTTCTGCTGGATGGCTCACAGGCAGCGGTGCACCTGCCATTGAATGTCCGCGAAATCGATTGTGATTTCTATGTCTTTACCGGCCACAAACTCTACGGGCCCAATGGTGCCGGGGCGCTTTACGCCAAGGGCGATTGGCTGGACCGTCTACCGCCCTGGCAGGGTGGCGGCGAGATGATTGCCGATGTGTTTGAAGACCGGATCAGCTTTGCCGATGTGCCGCACAAATTCGAAGCCGGAACGCCTGCTATTGCCGATGTGATAGGGCTGGGTGCGGCCATCGACTGGGTGTCTCGCTTTGACCGGATGGCAGTTTTGGCCCATGAGCGCGCGCTGATGGACCGCGCCCTGTCTGGCATGGCCGATATTGAGGGTTTGACCTTGATCGGCACGGCGCAGGACAAGGGCGCGATCATTTCCTTCGCACTCGAGGGCGCGCATGCCCACGATATCGCGCAGATCCTTGACAAATATGGTGTCGCGGTGCGCGCCGGACATCATTGCGCGCAACCCCTGATGCGGCGCTTTGGTGTGGACTCCACTGCGCGCGCCAGTTTTGCGATTTACAATACGGTTGAAGAAGCCGACGCCTTTGTCGTGGCATTGAAAAATGCCCGCGACTTTCTCATGTAGGAAGAATGATGACCGAGACCGTCAAACGCGATTTGATCGATTTGTCACCGCCGCCAACAAGTGGCAGTGACAGTGTGGCCAATGATGCCGCTCCCAAGGGCGAGGTTACGCTCGCACCCGAAGAGGTGTCGCGGATCACCGACGACGTTGTCGAGGCCATGAAAACCGTATTTGATCCAGAAATACCGGTCGATATCTATGAGTTGGGTCTGATTTATAAAGTAGACCTTGAAGACGACAAAACACTGAAAATCGACATGACGCTGACTGCGCCGGGATGTCCTGTGGCCGGCGAAATGCCGATTTGGGTCAAGGATGCCGCCGAGACGGTCAACGGAATCGACACGGCGATTGTCAATCTGGTGTTTGATCCACCGTGGACTCCCGACCGGATGAGTGACGAAGCGCGCCTTGCGCTCAACATGCTTTAGGAAGCGATGCGATGACCCGAGAACGCGCCAAGGCCCTGAATTTGACCGATGCTGCTGCTGAGCGCGTCAAAAACCTGATGGCAAGCCGGGGTGCAGGCTTCTTGCGCCTGGGCGTCAAGAATGGCGGCTGCGCAGGTATGGAATATGTCATGGACTATGTCACCGAGCCTGACCCCCTGGATGAGCGTGTGGATGACAAGGATGTCTCCATAGTAATTGATGGGACGTCCTTGCTTTTCCTGCTCGGCTCGACACTCGACTACGAAGTCACGCCGCTGCATGCCAAATTCGTCTTCCGCAATCCCAATGAGACCGACGCCTGCGGTTGTGGTGAGAGCGTGACACTGGTCGCTGCGGCACCGCAATAATCCCGATCAAAAATGAATGTGGAAAGCCTGCGTGTTGGCTTTCTTATCTGAGCAGTCCGGCTATATGATCGCCAAGGGCCATGATTGTAGGGGCTCAAAGGAATTGGCCTTATGCAGCTCATCATTTCTGAAACTTCGCCTTATGCCCGTAAATGTCGGGCCTTGATCCGCGAAAAAAACCTGTCGTCGAAAGTTGAGGAAATCGTCTCTGCACCGTTCGATGATGCAGATGTGCTGCTGGACGCCAATCCACTTGGGAAAGTACCGGCACTGGTGCGCGATGGCGCGACGGCGCTGATTGACAGTCCGCTGATCTGTGAGTTCATCGACAGCCTGTCTGAGCCGCGCTGGATCCCCAAATCCGGACAGGCGCGGTGGCGGGTCTTGCGGTTCCAGGCGATCGCCGATGGCATGATCGATCTGACAATTGGTCGCCGCATTGAAGTCATGCGCGATGAAAACCTGCAATATGAGTATTGGACCGGTCGTTGGGAGCGTGGCATTTCGCGCGCGCTCGATGTTCTCGAGTCAGAGAGCCACAAATTTTCCGGAGCGGTCGATATGGGCGCGCTGTCAATCGCCGTCGCCCTTGGTTATCTCGATCTGCGCTATCCTGAAAGCGATTGGCGTAATGACCGACCGGAATTGACCGCCCTGTTTGAACGCTGGAGCGCCCGGCCATCGTTTCAGGAAACAGAACCACCGTCAGATTCATAAACGGCATCGGCCCGTTTTCGGGCACGAGAGCTCAACCATCCCATAATCGGCCCAATCAGAAAATAGATGCCTCCTGCCATGGTCGGCCATCCGCCTGGCAGCGTGTAGGCCAACAGTATCGCCAGGGCAGACACGCCGATTGACGCCAGTCCCTGATCGACTTCCAGCTGGGTCATGATCTTTTCCGATTCCGACAGATCCAATATGTCGGCACGATTCAGGGCGTGCCGGTAGAGCAGGGCAAACAGGCCAAACACGGCGGCATATCCTGACGCGTAGATGGTCAGCATCAAAGGCACATCGGTCAGGCTCATGACATGACTGATGGCCATGTCAGTCTCAAAAAAACCGGTAAAAAGATTGACCAGAAATGTCGCCATGAATTTGAGCGGGTATGCAAATATCATGATCAAGAACAGGATGATGGAATTGATCATGACCGTAAAACGGTCTTCGAGGTCATAGCGCCGGAAAAACGTATGGTGTTTGGACCATATCAGCAAAATCAGCATGAAGCTGAATGCCACCGCGATGGCTTCGCGCCACAATGTTTTCAACTCGGTGAATGTCGACGGTACTGACAACGCCAAAATCAAGGTCAATGACAGGGCAAAGACGATGTCGGACAGGTTTTCCAGGCGGGTGACATCGCGGCTGCGCCAACGAAAATAGCGTTCGCCGCGAAGGCTGCGCTTATCTTTTTGTTTGCTCGCCATAACGAGTCACTCCCCCGATCAAGGGGGAGTGAAACACGCAAACGTCAATTTCGTCGAGAGGATTGTTAGGCCGCTCTGGATTCCGCATCGTCGGGCGATTCAACGCTGACCCGGTTACGGCCATTCTGTTTGGATTTGTAGAGATTGGTATCCGAACGCTCGACCAGAGACTCAATGGTCTCGCCGGGGCGGTATTTCGCGACGCCGAGTGAGATCGTGATATTGCCCAGATCTTCATTGGTCGATTTACGCAAAAGCTTCTTGGATTCAACCGTGTGCCGGATCGTCTCAGCCATCTTGGCCGCATCTTCGAGCGACGTGTTGGGCATAACGATAGCAAATTCCTCACCGCCATAACGTGCAACGGTGTG
>CAXBKM010000139.1:0-5556 GCA_963976265.1 uncultured Maricaulaceae bacterium | reverse complement strand
GGCGAGCTGGCATTGAGCGATCATCGGTCGAGCCAGCCGACACTGGATGAATTCCTGCGTGTCGCCAGCGAAGCCCATGTCGCGGGATTGATGACCGGCAAGGCCGGTATTGTGCATTGCCATCTGGGCGACGGGGCACGCGGGCTTTCGCTTATTCGTGATGCGCTGACACACTCGGAAATTCCGCCGCGTGTCTTCAACCCGACGCATGTCAATCGCAATCCAGATCTGTTCGAAGAGGCAATTGCCCTGACCGCTGAGGGTTGCGTCATTGATTTGACCGCCTTTCCCGACGGTCACACCGATCCGGGTTATTCTGCTGCCGAGGCCTTTATGCGCTACCGAAAAGCAGGTTGTCCGGCGGACCAGTTGACGATCAGTTCCGATGGCGGTGGATGTCTGCCGCATTTCGACCGGCAGGGAAATCTGACACGCATGGGCGTCGGTACATCATCAACCCTGATGGAGACTGTGCGCACGCTGGTTGGCGAAGGTGTCGCGATCGAAGATATTTTGCCCTGTTTGACAAGCAATGTGTCCGCATTGCTTAAGCTCCACTCCAAGGGCCGAATAGCGACGAACATGGACGCTGATCTGGTTGTCCTGAATGACAAACACGCCGTGACCGACGTTATGTGCAATGGCCGGTGGCATGTCCGCAACGAACAGGCCATCGTCCTTGGAACTTACGAGGCGGGCTGAATTTCGGTTCCGCGTCACACACTTGCTGAGAGAAGACCACACGCATGTGCCCAGCCCCCGTTTCGCATGATCAGGACCGTGGTTTCATCATCCCCATTGGTGGGGGTGAAGACCGGGTCAAGGAAATGCATATCCACCGCAAATTCCTGGAATTGTCCGGCGGCTCAAAAGCCGACATAGTCGTCATTCCGACGGCATCCCAGCTGGAAAGCACCGGGCCTGACTACAACGAGATTTTCCGGGAATTAGGCGCAGGCGAGGTCGAATTTCTGCCGATCAATAGCCGCGAGGATTGCGACAATCCGGCCTATGTCGAGATGTTGAACCGGGCGACGGGCATCTTCATGACGGGTGGCAATCAATTGCGCCTGTCGACCATTTTGGGCGGCACAGCCGTTGCGCAAACAATCCGACGCCGCAATGCGTCGGGCATTCCAGTTGCCGGGACGTCGGCGGGCGCATCCATCATGTCTGAACACATGATCTCAGGCGGTGACAGCAATTCAGCGCCCGCTGAAGGTGCGGTGTCGCTCGCGCCCGGCATGGGCCTGACCAATGCCGTGATCATTGATCAGCACTTTACCCAGCGCAACCGGCTCGGTCGATTGCTGACCGCAACGTCGCACAATCCGTTCCTGATCGGTCTCGGCATTGACGAAGATACCGCCGCCTTCATTGGCCCGAACGACATTCTGCAAGTCGTAGGCAGCGGGACCGTCACCGTCGTGGATGCCGGAAAGCTCCGCTATTCGTCAATGTGGGATGCCGGCGAAGGCGAAGCGCTGAGCCTGCTCGGGCTGAAGGTCGATGTCATGGGCGAGGGCTGCACGTACGACCTCTCCGCACGGCAAGCCTACCCACCCGACAATCAAGCCAATGGCTTTTGCAGCCTGCCTGCGGCAGACTTGGATGAAACGGATGATAGGGTAGCGCCCGGATAAGCTGCCCGAACCAAAAATAGAGAGCGCAATTCATGAAAATCGTCTCCACCAATGTCTATGTCGGACCCAATGTCTGGGCGAGTTTTCCGGTTATCCGGCATGTCATTGATCTGGGCGCGCTCGAAAACTGGCCATCCGCGAAAATCGGTTCTGATTATATCGATGCCCTGGTCGCAGCCCTGCCTGGCCTTCAGGAACACGGTTGTTCCTATCGGGAAGCGGGCGGGTTTATCAGGCGCCTGCGCGAGGATGACGGCACTTGGCTGGGTCATGTTCTGGAGCATTGCGCGCTGGAAGTTCAGGGCGTTGCGGGGACCGAAGTGACATTTGGGCGAACCCGCTCAACGGGCGAGCCTGGTCATTACAATATGGTCTATGCCTATCGCCAGCGCGATGTGGGCCTGGATGCCGGGCAGTTGGCGATCCGCCTGTTGATGCATCTCCTGCCCGAAGCCATCCAGTCGGAAGCCGAGTTTACGCCTGATCCCGACTTCAACTGGGACGAGGAATTGCGCGAATTTGTTCTGAGCGCCCAACGCCACGAATTTGGGCCCTCAACAGCCTCGCTTATCAAGGCCGCTGAAGATCGCGACATACCGTGGCTGCGGCTCAACAAATATTCTCTTGTCCAGTTTGGACATGGCAAGCACCAGCAACGCATCCAGGCAACGATCACCAGCGAGACAAAACACATCGCCGTCGAGATTTCCTGCGACAAGGAAGACACCCATAACCTCCTCAATGATCTGGGCTTGCCTGTCCCCAAACAACATATGATCTACAGCGCCGCACGCGCCGTGCGGGCGGCTCACAATATTGGCTATCCGGTTGTCCTCAAACCACTGGATGCCAATCATGGCCGCGGGGTCTCGATCAATCTGACCGAAGATGAGCAGGTCGAAATTGCCTTCGCAGAGGCCCAGAAACACGGCAAGGGTCGCGCGGTTCTTGTGGAAAAATTCGTCACCGGTTTTGACCACCGCATGCTGGTCGTCAACAACGAGCTGGTCGCTGTCGCCAAACGTGTTCCCGGCCACTTGGTTGGTGATGGCAAGCAGACGATCACCCAATTGATCGATGAGGTAAACAGCGATCCCAGACGTGGTATTGGCCACGAGAAAGTCCTGACCAATCTGGAGCTCGATTCGCAAGCCTTGCGCCTGATGAAAGAGGCAGGCGTCACCCAGGACACTGTCCTGCCCAAGGATGAAACGCTGTATCTGCGCTCGACCGCAAACCTTTCGACCGGCGGCACCGCAATTGATGTGACCGATTCGGTTCACCCTGATAATCGCGAAATGGCGGAACGCGCGATCAAGGCGGTAGGTCTTGATGTCGGCGGAGTTGATTTCCTGATCGATGACATCACGAAATCCTACAAGGATATTGGCGGTGCCATCGTCGAAGTGAACGCCGCGCCGGGCTTTCGCATGCATGTCGCGCCCAGTGAAGGCACACCGCGCGATGTATCAGGTAAAGTCGTCGAAATGCTGTTCCCGGCCGGGTCGGAAAGCCGGATACCGATTGCTGCCATCACCGGGACGAATGGCAAAACCACGACATCACGCCTGCTCGGCCACATCATGAAAGCCAGCGGGCGCACCGTCGGTATGACTTCAACCGATGGCGTCTATGTTGACGGCAAGCTCAGCGTCAAAGGCGATATGACCGGGCCAACTTCCGCGCAAATTGTACTGCGTGACCCCAGCGTTGATTTTGCGGTCATGGAAACGGCGCGCGGCGGGATTTTGCGCAGCGGGCTGGGCTATCCGAGCTCAAACGTCGCGGCGTGCCTGAACGTCACGGCGGATCATTTGGGCCTGGGCGGTATCAATTCGGTTGAAGAATTGGCGGTCGTTAAGCGCGTCGTTGTGGAATCGGCCACCGACACTGCAGTTCTGAATGCAGACGACATTAACTGCCTGCGCATGGCTGATTTCGCTGATGCCGACACGATCTGTTATGTCACGATGAACCCCGACCACGCGCTCGTTAAAGAGCATATCCGGGCCGGTGGCCGCGCCGTCGTGCTCGATAAGGGTATGAATGGCGATCTGATCACCATCTATGACAATGGCACGCACATGCCCGTTCTGTGGTCCCATCTCATCCCGGCGACCATGGAAGGCAAGGCGATGCATAATGTGCAGAACGCCATGTTCGCCACCGCAATGGCCTATAGTTTCAAGGTTGACCTCGACAATATTCGCCACGGCCTGCGGACCTTCGATACCAGCTTCTTCCAGGCTCCGGGCCGAACCAATGTCTTTGACGAACACACATTCAAGGTCATTCTCGATTACGCCCATAACCCGGCCGCGTTCAGCGCAATGGCCGACATGGTCAGCCGTATGGATGTCAAAGGTCGCCGTATTGCCGTTGTCGCGGCACCAGGCGACCGACGCGATGAGGATATTTTGCAGGCGGCCGAGATTCTGGCGGGACATTTCGACCATTATATATGCAAGGCCGACGATAATCGGCGCGGGCGCGGACCCGATGAAGTTCCACAAATGATCCGTAAAAAACTGGAAGAATTGGGCACCAAGCCCCACGCAATCGAAATCATCCCTGATGAGGTTGAAGCCGTTGATCGCGGCTTGAACATCGCGCAGGACGGCGATCTCCTGATGGTATTTGGCGACAATAGCGCGCGCTGCTGGAAGCAGATCATCTATTTCCAGAGCGATGATGCGCCGGTCGAAGACACCCAAGCTGCTCCAGCCACGCCATCGCCCGAAGAGACCGCTGACATTATCGGGGAAGGCGAAACCCTGATCCGCGATGAACGCGGCGTCCGTCTGGCCCGCCAAGACAGCGAAGATGCTGACTAGGACCGCGCCGTGACCGAGCATGCTGACATCATTGAGGATGCGCTCGATATTGCGATCCCGGCCTCCGACGGTCTGGTGCTGGACGATACGCGCCGTTTAACCGGGCCGGGCCTGTTGTGGGACCACCCAGGCGCTGTGCTTGACGTGCTGTTTCGTGACCATGCGCCCGATACCGTTATGGCGAATTGGCACGAAGAAGCGCGGCGCGTAATGGACGCGATTGGATGGTCCGACCAATCCATTACCGCGCGTGCCTATGATGGCGGGGTCAGTCTCGCGATTTCAGCGCCCTTGGACCAGCTCTACAGCGCGACTTTTGTGGCCCAGACCGCTTGGCATTTTTGCGCCGCCAAATTGCTGAATGTCGATGCGAGCGGCTTCGACACGATGATCGCCGATCTGACTTCGGTCATGGCGCGTGAAGCCAATCCACGCCTGATCAATATCCTCCAACACGCTGAGGCTCGTGGCGTCGGGTTTCTGGTTGACGATGACACGCTTTCACTGGGTTATGGCAAGAACTCGCAATCCTGGCCGGTTCTGGATTTACCCGAACCGGACACGATCAACTGGTCCGGTCTTGCCGATTTTCCGGTCGCGGTGATCACGGGCACGAATGGCAAGACCACCACAACTCGCCTGGCCTGTGCGATTGCCAGGGCGGCGGGTCAAACCGCCGGCCTCACGTCTACGGACATGGTGAGTGTTGGCGATGATGTCCTTGATCGGGGAGATTATTCAGGACCCGGCGGTGCACGGCTTCTCTTGCGCGATCCGCGTCTTGAAATCGGCTATCTGGAGGTCGCGCGCGGCGGCATATTGCGTCGCGGATTACCCCTGACCCATGCCCGTGCGGCGCTGGTGACGAATGTCGCCGCCGATCATCTGGGTCAGTACGGGATCAATACAGTCGAAGACCTCGCAACGGCCAAACTCGCCGTGCATCGTGCCCTGGGCGCGCAGGGCCATTTGGTTTTGAACGCCGATGATCCGCTCATCGTCGCAGAGGCGGCAAGGATCAATATCGACGTCATCTGGTTCTCACTGGACCCGGAAAATCCGAATATCACCGAGGCCCG
>CAXBKM010000138.1:0-5591 GCA_963976265.1 uncultured Maricaulaceae bacterium | reverse complement strand
TCGGGTAATGTGACACTGACATCAGATCCGCTTATCAACTATACGCCGGGCTTTGATATCACGGCATTCAACGCATATCTGCGCTCGACCGGCCTGATCAATTATGCCGGCCAGATTGCTCCGCGTAACGGCTTCGACAGCCCATGGTCGACGATTATCGACCTTCGCTTCCAGCAGGAAATCCCGGCCTTCTTCCCTGAATCGGCTCGCGGCGTCTTCTATCTGGACATCGAGAACTTCGGTAATCTGATCAATGATGACTGGGGACGTTTCGAACAAACCGGCTATGAGTACTTCCAGCCTGTTGTCGAACTCTGGGACATCGACCCGGCAACGGGAGCCTACACATATGACGATGCGCGTGGCGTGCCGCACTCCAACGAGAACCGTATTTCACGGTCCTCATTGTGGCAGGTCCAGTTTGGTGTTCGTTACGAATTCTAACTCGTAACGCGCCATAACAGGCAATGGATCAGGGGCGGCTCAACGAGCCGCCCCTTTTTCGTGCACGAATTTCCTTGTGGCGCTATCGCTTGCGTGAAGCCGCATATACCTGCGAAAATACACCGGTCGCTGACATGTGTGTGTCGCAGTCTTTTGGGTTCATTGATGCGTTTCGTCCCTCATGAATTGGTACGTCAAGGCGGGGTCTATACCTGCTGGCCGGCTGACGCCGCGCTTTGGGACAGCAATTTGGAACCCGCCCAGGCCGAATTTGCGACATTCCTGTCGCTTTTGATCGAAGCCGATTCCGGTGAAGCGGCGCTGCCGCTGACGATTTTTTGTGCGACCGATCAGGCTGAACACTCTGCGCGGCGAGCCTTGAGGGACCGCGCCGCGATTGTCCGGGCTGAATATGGAGATGTCTGGGCACGCGATACCGGCCCGGTCTTTGTGCTGGAGAATGGCAAACCGGTTGCCTTGGGCTTCAAGTTCAATGGTTGGGGCGGCAAATATCAATTGCTCGGCGATGACGTTGTTGCGAAACGGATTGCCGATCATGCGGGCACGCGGTTCGTTCCATATGATTTGACAGTCGAAGGCGGTGCACTCGAATTCGATGGTGAGGGCAGTGTCCTGACAACCCGGCAATGCCTGCTCAATCCCAATCGCAATCCGGGCTTGACCGAGGCCGAGGTCGAGAGCCATTTGAAGACCGCATTGGGCGTCGAAAAAGTATTGTGGCTCGATGAGGGGCTGAATTTCGATCATACCGATGGGCATATCGACAATGTTGCGCGATTTGCTGCGCCCGGCGTTGTGGTTTGCCAATCGCCCAGTGGCGATGATGACCCCCAGGCGGACATTCTCGATAGCTGTGCCCGCCAATTGGAGGCTCTGACAGATGCGCAAGGCCGCGCGCTCGAAGTGGTGCGCATTCCGTCTCCGGGGCGGGTGGCTGACGCAGAGGGTGACCCGCAACCGGCATCGCACATGAATTGGGTTGTTGGGCCCAAAAACATCGTTGTTCCGACCTATGGAACGGCGAGCGCGGCGAGGGCGGTCTCTCTCTTGCAAGAGATTTTTCCGACGCGGCAGGTGATTGCCAGCCCGGCTTCGGCTATCCTGTCGGGCGGAGGGGCATTTCACTGTGTGACATGCCATCTGCCATTTGGGGGGTAAAATGCTCGGTCGAGCAATAACGTGTCTAATTATGGTGTGGGCGTTCACCGCTGAGGTGAGCGCACAATCCATCACGGCCCTACCTGCAATTGGCCCTGAGGTCAGTGTCCATATTGATACGGCACTTGCCCCGGTATCGATCGCCGACCTGCCGGAACCTCCGCTCCAGGATTATGCTTATCTGGACGCGTTTCAGGCGCGTCTGGACGAGGTTATGACCCGCCCTGAAAGCGTCGGTCTGGCCGTCGCTGTCCTTGATCGCGGAGCGCCGATACTGGTTTATGTGGCAGGCGAGGAAGAAGCCGGATCGGGTCGCCCGATTACCGAAGAAACGCTGTTTCGCGCAGCATCGGTGTCGAAAGGGATGACCGGTACACTCTTCGCTATTCTCGAAGCACAAGGCCGTCTGGACATGGATGCGTCTGTGCCGCGCGAGCTATTGCCCCTGCCCCGCATGCGCAGCGCGACCGTGCTTGAAGTATTGTCACAACGCACAGGCCTGCCGCCACACGCGCTAGACCGCGCCATGGAACGCGGCGGCAATGTCAGCGAATTGCGTAGCCGGATCTGGCAGCAGCGCCCAATTTGTCAGCCTGGGACGTGTTATTCGTATCAGAATGTTGCTTTTGGCAGTCTGGAAGTGATCGCCGCGCAGGCCGCTGGTCTCGATTTCGCCACCGCGCTGAGAGCCCATGTTTTTGAGCGTATTGGAATGCCACATGCCAGCGTCGGTGCCGAGGCCCTACAGGCCAGTGAAAGCTGGGCGCGCCCACACCGTCGTCGCGACCGGACCCGTGACGGTCTTCCGCAAGCCGGCGATCCATCGAGCAGCTATGACGCGACGCCGGCTGCTGCCAGCGTCAATGTTTCCATCACTGACATGATTGCCTGGGCGCAGGCCCAGCTCGGTACGTCGGGACGATTGCCCGTGGACATTCTGGAGCGGATACAGACATCTCAGGGCGATACGCCAACGCAAACCCGGCGATTATACCGCCTTGAAGACCGGATCGAGAGCACCGGGTACGGGCTGGGTTGGCGGGTCTATAATTGGAGTGGCCGGCGCCTGTTGACGCATTCCGGTTATTTGTCGGGATATGGCGCGCAAATCTATCTTGAGCCGGAAACCGGTTTTGCCTATGTCGCGCTCTGGAATAATGACGGAAGCGCGCCCTGGTGGCTGTTCCCGACATTGATGGATTTACGGACTGGTGACGGTCCAGCCGATTGGCTTGACCTGCTCGACGAGGACTGAGCGCTTTATGACATCTGGAACGATCACCGTTGCGGCCATTCAGGCGGCTTTTGGTGACGATCTCGACGCCAATATCGAGATCGTCCGCGGCCATATCAGGACCGCTGCGAGCCAGGGTGCGCAAATTGTTTTGCCGCCCGAATTGTTTCAGGGCCCGTATTTTTGCAAGACGCAGGACGAGCAATGGTTCGCCCATGCCTATCCGGCGCTTGAGCACCCTTGTGTCACGGCCCTGCAGCCTCTCGCAAAGGAACTGGGCGTCGCAGTTCCCGTTTCGATCTTCGAGCGTGATGGGCCGCGTTATTATAATTCTCTAGTCATGCTCGACGCGGACGGTACGGCGCTGGGCGTATATCGCAAAAGCCATATTCCGGACGGGCCCGGCTATCAGGAAAAATACTATTTTCGACCGGGCGATACCGGCTTCAAAGTCTGGTCGACGCAGTTTGGGCGTATTGGTGTTGGCATTTGCTGGGATCAGTGGTTTCCGGAAACCGCGCGGGCCATGGCGCTGCAAGGCGCTGAAATTCTGATGTATCCCACGGCGATTGGCGCCGAGCCCCATGATGACAGCCTCGACACAGCCGCGCGTTGGCGCCGGGCCATGCAGGGCCATGCGGTATCGAACGTGATGCCGGTCGTGGCCGCCAACCGTATCGGTAATGAGGGTGGCCAAAAATTCTATGGTACATCCTTCATCTGTGATCATGCGGGGGATGTGAAAGCCGAACTCGGTCGCGAAGACACGGGTGTCATCCTGGCTGAATTTGATCGACAATTTCTGGATACGCACAGAGCCGCCTGGGGTTTTTTCCGGGATCGCCGACCTGACCTGTATGGGCCCTATTTTACATGACAAAGCGCAACACGCCGCCGACCCTGACGATCCGGGGTGCCCGCGAATCTGACATCGCCGATATTATTGCCTTGCAGAAGCGTGCCTATCCGGGCCTTGAACCCGATGCGCCAGGAATGATCCGCGGCCGGTTGTCGCGTTTTCCGGAAGGTCAGATCGTTATCGAGCTTGATGGAAGCCTGGCCGGTTGGTGTTCCAGCTTTGTTATCTCCGAAGACATGGCCTTCTCGGCCAATCAGACGCTGGATCAGATCACAGGCCACGGTTATGGCGCGTTGCATGATCCGGCAGGCGATTGGCTCTATGGTGCAGAAGTGGCCGTCGATCCCGAAGTTCGGCGTATTCGCATCGGTCAAAGATTGTACGATACGCGCCGGCGTTTGTGCGAGGAGATGGGTCTGAAGGGCATTGCCTTTGGCGGGCGTCTGCCCAGCCTTCGACGGCGAATAAAAACGCATGGCACGCCAGAAGCCTATCTGGAGGCAATCAAGGAGAAGAAGGTTCGCGACCCCGTCGCGTCGTTCCAGATGCGGATGGGTTTTGAGCCGGTACGTATTCTGAGGGATTATTATCCCGAGGACCGCGATTCACTGGGGCATGGCCTGTTGATGGTCTGGCGAAATCCGGGTTTTGCGGAGACCGAAAAAGCCTCCCAATGGCGTCCGGAGCCCAACAGCGTCCGCGTTGCTGCCGTGCAATTCCAGATGCGCGCGGTCGAAACGCTTGGCGAGTTTGAACACAATGTCGAATACTTCGTCGAGGTCTGTTCCGACTATCGCGCTGATTTTTGTGTCTTTCCCGAGATGTTCACGGTCTCCCTGCTGTCGCTGGAGAAGAAAAAGCTCAGCCCGGCAGAATCCGTTGAGGCGCTATCGCGACATACGCCGCGCTTTCTCAAATTCATGAGCGAGCTGGCCGTGGGCTATAATATCAACATCATTGGTGGTTCACATCCGACCCTGACCGATGATGGCGACATCCAGAATGTGGCTTACGTTTTTCTGCGGGATGGCTCTGTCCATTCGCAGGAAAAAATTCATCCGACGCCCAATGAGCGGTTCTGGTGGAATATCAAGGGCGGCGATTCCGTTCGGGCAATTCCAACCGATTGCGGTCCGATTGGTGTGCTGATTTGCTATGATGCAGAATTCCCCGAACTGGCGCGCCGACTCACCGATGAAGGCGCGAAAATCCTGTTTTCGCCCTATGCGACCGATGACCGAACCGGGCATTTGCGGGTCCGCTATTGCGCACACGCCAGAGCGATCGAAAACCAGGTTTATGTCGTCACAGCCGGCAATGTCGGCAATCTGCCGGGCGTTGAAAACCAAGACATAAACTATGCCGAAAGCGCGGTGATTACGCCGTGCGACTTTCCGTTTGCGCGCGATGGTCTGGCTGCAGTTGCGACCGAAAATGTCGAGACGATTGCGGTGGCCGATTTGCGTATGGATGACTTGATGGCGTCACGCCATTCCGGCACGGTTCGAAACCTCAATGATCGCCGGTTTGACCTCTACCGCGTGACATGGACGGACCGAAGTTAAGCGATTTGGTCCGTGTCGGAGCTGCGCCCTATCGGGGCCAGAAAGGCCAGAATGACGGCCAACGCGATTGCGGGCCAGAAAAAGGCAATGGCCTGATCGACCGCGCCAACAGTCAAGGAAAACGCGCTGGCACCGACGCCGAGAAAAATCAGCGTTGTCGTAAACAAAATGGCGATCAGGCGGAACATGGGTCTGGCTGTCTTCCTTTGCGGATAAGGACGATAGCCAATAATCCCTAAGATTCACTTTCTTGGGCCGAACTAACCGCCCAGCAAGGCCCCCGCGATACCGTCAAAGATAAACTGGGCAG
>CAXBKM010000137.1:0-5656 GCA_963976265.1 uncultured Maricaulaceae bacterium | reverse complement strand
GGTTCAGATCAAAATTTTCAAGGCGAAGAAAAGTCATCAAAATCTGTCCAGTGATCGGCCTGCGCAAAGGATCGCCATCCCGGCCCGTGACGCGTGGAGGGCCGCACCTAACAGAGCAGGCGCAACATGCAAGGGCCTGTGTCCTGAATCGCGCGCATAGACGCTATGCGCCAAGCTGCTCGCGTAATTCTTCTAGCTCCAGCCAGCGGTCTTCCTTGACCGCTTTCTTTTGCGTCAACCTTGTGTGCTCGGCACTGGCCGAATGAAAGCGGTCGGGATTTTTCGCGAACAGGCTGGCATCCGCCAATTCGGTTTCCAGCGCCGCCAGTTTGGCATCAATCGCCTCGATTTCACCGGGCAGGCTTTCCAGAGCGTGCTTGTCCTTGAACGTCATGCGACCGCGCTGATCTGACTTGCTTTTTCCGGGTTTTGCCTTGGCGAGTTTTGACGCGGCCGGTTTTGATGTCGGCTCTGTCTTGCCGCTCCGCGCCGTCACGCCGACGCCGCGCTGGGTGACCATGTCGGTATAGCCGCCCGGATAGACGCGCCAGACGCCGTCACTTTCCCAGACAATCGTCACGGTCGCCGTCCGGTCGATGAAATCGCGATCATGGCTGACCAATAGCGCCGTGCCCTTATAGTCGGAGATCAACTCCTCCAGCAGGTCGAGCGTCTCCAGATCTAGATCATTGGTTGGTTCATCCAGCACAAGAAGATTGGATGGCAGGGCCAGGGCGCGCGCCAGCATCAGACGGGCGCGTTCACCACCTGACAGGGCATGGACCGGGGTGCGTGCCTGTTCAGGCTTGAACAAAAAGTCCTTCATATAGGCGGCGACATGTTTGACCTGTCCGGCCACTTCAACGCGCTCTCCGCCGCCCGGTGCCAGCGCTTCCAGCACCGTCCAGTCAGGTTTCAGTGCTGCGCGCCTCTGGTCCAGGCTGGCAATTTCCAGATTGGTGCCCAAACGCACACTGCCGCAATCCGGTTCCAGCTTTCCGGTCAACAAATTGATCAGCGTGGTCTTGCCCGCGCCATTGGGTCCGACGAGCGCGATACGGTCGCCGCGTGCAATCTTGATCGACAGATCGCTGATAATAGGCCTTTCATCATAGGCTTTTGAAATGCCCTTGGCTTCGATCACCAGCTTGCCCGACCGGTCCGCATCACTGACGGCCAGATTGGCGGCCCCCTGTGGGCCGCGCCAGTTTTTCAGATTGGATTTGAGCGTCTGCAATTCACCGACGCGCCGCACATTGCGTTTGCGCCGTGCCGTCACGCCATAGCGCATCCAGTCTTCTTCACGCGCAATCTGGCGCTCCAGCTTGTGACGCTCCATGTCTTCGGTTTCAAACACCGTGTCGCGCCAGCTTTCAAAATCGGCAAATCCCTGATCAAGCCGCCGTGTTTCACCGCGATCAATCCAGACCACAGCGCGTGTCAAATTCTCCAGAAAGCGCCGGTCATGGCTGATGATAACCAGCGCACCGCGATGGGCTTTCAACTCGCTTTCCAGCCATTCAATCGCGGGCAGATCAAGATGGTTGGTCGGTTCATCTAGCAGCAAAATATCGGGCTGTGGGGCTAGGGTGCGCGCCAGCGCGGCCCGGCGCGCTTCACCGCCAGACAAGGTTGCGGGCTCGGCTGCCGGATCGAGCCCCAGATGTTCAATCAAATAGTCGGCCCGGTATTCATCATCGCCCGGGCCAATGCCGCCGCGCACATAATCAAGAACACTGACTTCGCCCGACAGATCGGGTTCCTGCGGTAGATAGCGAATTGTTGAGCCGGGATGAATGAAATGATCCCCGGCATCGGATTCGATCAGGCCGGCAGCGATCTTCAGAAACGAAGACTTACCCGATCCATTGCGCCCGACCAGACCAATGCGCTCGCCCTCCCGCACGATAATATCGGCATGGGTCAGCAAGGGTGTCGCGCCAAAAGTCAGCTGCACGCCGGCGAGGGTCAAAAGAGGCAGGGCCATGCGGGTGAGCCTATGGCGTGATCACGCGCGCGCAGCAAGCCGATATGCTGCGTGGCGCGCTCTGATGATGATCCCTATTGGGCACGAACGGGCGGTTCAGGGCGGTCCGGCAATTGGCCCGGACGGCGATCGCCGATTGCTGCCAATATCTCATCGACGGCGCGTTGCAACTGGGCGTCATTGTCAGGGCCAGACAGGCCGGGATCATTTTGAATTTCAATATCCGGCTCTACGCCAACGCCCTCAACGGCCCAATCGCCCTGCGTATCAGCAAAGGCAAATTGCGGCACAAAGACCTGCCCGCCGTCGATCAGGGGTCCGGTATTCCCGATCCCGATGACGCCGCCCCATGTGCGTTGACCAATCACCGGACCGCGCCCCGATTCCCGGAAGCTCCAGGTAAAGGCGTCGCCATCCGACAGCGTGTTTTCACTGGCGAGCACGGCCATTTCGCCGGTAAAGACCGGCCAGTTCGCGCCCCAGGGATAGGTAGTCGGATAGGTCATGCCTTCGATATGGCCGGTCGCATTCAGGGGCCGCGTCAGGCGTTCGAGAATCATCCGCGAGACATTGCCGCCATTATTGCCGCGCACATCGACGACCAGGCCGTCCATGCGGATCTGGCCGTAATACCATTTGATGAATTCACGTATGCCGTCACCGCCCATATTCGGGATGTGCAGATAACCCACGCGTCCGTCGCTCATGTCCGCGACAGCGCGGCGATTGGCATTGATCCAGTCGAGGTAAAGCAGATTGTTTTCGCTGGAGATGGGTGACACCAGAACGCGGCGCGCACCGTCGGTTTGCGCGCTGTCATTGACCAGAAGCTCCAGCGTTCCACCGCCGATACGTCGCAGGACCTGATAAGGCGTATCGCTTCCGCCCACATCCTCGCCATTAATCGCCAGGAGATAATCGCCCTCCGAGACATTCACACCGATTTCTGTCAGGGGCGAGCGATAGCGGTCTTCGGCATTGTCGCCTTCAAATATTTGCGCGATGCGGTAGCGCCCACTGGCCTCATCGCGCTCAAATCGCGCGCCCAGCAGAACCGATGGCGGGCGGTCCGGCAGGCTCTCATCGCCGCCGCTGATATAGGCATGGCCGACGTCCAGCTCGCCAATCATTTCCCCGATGATGAAATTGACGTCCGAGCGATGCCCGGCCTGCGCCACAAGCGGGCGATACTGGTCGCGGATTGCTACCCAGTCATAGCCATGCATGTTGGGCGCGTAGAGATCATCGCGATAACGCCGCCAGACCTCGTCGAGCACGGCATGCCATTCCTCCACCGGATCGATCCGGGCGCGCAGGCGCGACATGTCGACAGCGGTTGGTTCACCGCCCGAAACAACACGGAATCCCGAATTTTGGCGTACCAACACCGAGGATCCATCGCCGGACGTGTAATAGGCCTGCACGGACTGGCCGGTATCGGTCGACACGAAACCGCTGGCTGTGGTTGGCGCGACAACCGACATTTCACGGTCTTCAAAGGAAAATGCCATCAGGCTTGTCGCGGTATCCGTGCCACGTCCGAGATAAAACGGTCCGAAACGCAGCACCAGCAGGCGGTCATCAAAAACGCTTAAAGCCCCGTAATTATCAGCCGGGACCGGGACACGAATGACGCGGTCGGCCAAACCATCGAAATCAATCTGAACTGTCTGGGAGGTCGTTTCGCTATTCGTATCGATCTCGGCACCTGATGAAGTGTCGTCCGCAGCCTCTGCCGCCTCGACATTGCGCGGCGCGAACGGGTTGGGCGCGTCCGCCGTCAGGGCGAGCGCATAAATGCCGGTTTCCCGGTCAACCGAATAATTCCATTCGACCGACCCGATTTGCGGTGAGAATTCCCGGTCCGACAGGAAGTAAAGATGCTCTCCCGATGGGGCCCAAACCGGATTGAATGTGTTGAACATGCCATCCGTCACGCGGATGTCGGTCCCGGCCTCGACATCGCGAATATGCAAGGCGCCCTGCTGGGTCGGTTCCAGCGCGGTATAGGCCAGATAGCGCCCATCGGGCGACCAGGTCAGATCGGTCATATACCAGGCATGGCTCTCGCCAGCCGGGGTCAGGGCACCGGTTTCGAGACTGACGACAAATATCCGGCCATCCTCATCGGTAATTGCCAATTGGTCGCCGTTCGGTGACCAGGCAATTGTGAAAAACCTTGTCTCATTGCCGTGTGTCACCTGTCGCGGCGTGCCGCTGCCATTGGCGGTAATCAGCCAGATTTCTTCTTCACCACTCGCATCACTGACATAGGCCAATGTGGAACCGTCCGGTGACCAGCTGGCGACCCGGTCATGAGCGCCGGACGACCGGGTGAGATTGCGCACAACGCCGTCGCCGACCGGCATTGAGAACACATCACCGCGCGCCGTAACTGCAACACGCTCGCCATTTGGGCTTAAGCGAAAGTCCTCAATATATTCAGAGACGCCGCGTTCGCGTTCGCGCCGATACCGCCCATCATCAATTGCATCGATGGTCAGGGCCCGGTCGGTCTCGTCGATGGTCGAATAGACATGCAGACGACCATCGAGTTCATAGATGATTGACCCAGCCGCGTCGCCACTGGCCCAGCGTACATCGCCTTCATGTGTGGTGAGCTGGCGCGCCTCACCATCGGGGCTTAGGGCATAGAGATTGAGATGATCGTCGCGGTCAGAAACAAAGAACATGCCCTGGCTATTCCAGACCGGATCGCGATCACTGCGAATGTCACTGGTGACATTGCGGCTTTCGCCCGTGGCAAAGTCCATGATCCAGAGATCCTGCGCCCAACCGCCCTGATAACGTTTCCAGGTTCGAAAATCGCGCGCGATCGGTGAAAACAGGGCCTGCTCACCATCCGGCGACAAAACGCCAGCTCCGGCCAGCGCCATCGCCAGGGGTTCAGGCGAGCTGCCATCCAGGGCCACCGAATACAGACGGCTCTGTGAGAGATTGAAATGATCGCGGTGGGTGCGGAAAATCACGGACTGGCTGTCGGGTGTCCAGCCATTGACCTGATTGTCATAACCCCAACGCAGCGGCAAAGGTCCACGCGCCGGGTAATGCGTCAGGCGGCGCGGTTCGCCGCCACTGGCGGGAATGACATAGACCTGCTCATCACCGTCATACTGGCCGGTAAAGGCAATCCAGTTCCCATCCGGCGAGAATTTCGGAAAGAGTTCCAGACCGGCATGGCTGGTCAGGCGGTAAGCAACACCGCTCGTCACGGTCGTTGTCCAGATGTCTCCGGCATAGACAAAGACGATGCGTTCGCCGTGAATATCGGGATAGCGCATAAGCCGTGTTTCGGGCGTCTCGGCAGACATGGCGGGTGTCGCAAAAACCGGCTCGGTCGGCGGTTGTGTCTCGACCGCCGCGGCCGGTTCGCGGCCTGCTGTCGCATCGCTCGAAGCAAGCGCCAGAGCGTCGCTCTGCCCGTCTTGATCGACGGTGGGGCTACAGCCCGCAATCAAAACGACCGAAGCTATCAGATACGCCCACGCAACCCGCATCGCGACCTCCTATGTCACGTCAATTCCGTTCCCAGCACGACTTACTGCGGCACCGCCACATTAGGCGCTTCGGTGAAGGGCCGGATGCCAAATTCAGGATAGATTTCTGTGGGATAATAGAAGACGCCATCGGCTGACACCATTGAAATGG
>CAXBKM010000136.1:0-5670 GCA_963976265.1 uncultured Maricaulaceae bacterium | reverse complement strand
GCGCCCGTATCACATAGCGGGAATCCTGATTGAATGTGTTGGACAGCGTGATTCCCGCCTGAAACAGATCATCTCCAAGATGGCGGTCCCGCGCCCGTACCGTCAGAGTGCCATCAGCTTCAAATCCGGCATCAATGGTGCCGAAACTTTCCAGGCCGGCAATCTCCCGAAGACCCTCTTCCACGTCATCGCGAGACACGCTATCACCCGCCTCAATCCCGAGGCGCGCGGCAATCATCGCGTCCGACACGCGGGTCTCATTATCAATCGCCACCCGCGTCACAGTGCGCTCGCCGCCTTGCGACCGCGCCATAACGGCATTGGGCGATACCAGCGGCGGTGACGCAGTGGCCGCAATTTCCTGCATTCGCGCACGATAGGGTGCAGACGCCGCGACACCGGATTCAAACCCGTCACCGGCGCGTTCAAAACTGCCCGTGGTCAACATGGACAGGTCGGGCCGGATCAAGATGTCTCCGGGCTGCAACAATTCGGCCTGCTCGGTTCGATTGGTCCAGACCTGAACCTGAATAATCTGCTGTGCGACCTGCACAACCGATGGGCTGGCGGGCGGATCTGACGGCTCGATCGTCGTATCCACAACGATCACCACATCAGCCCCCAGCGCGTAGGCCACATCGACGGGTAATTGCCTGGACAATCCGCCATCGACATAGAGCCGTCCATCGATCTCACGGGGATCAAACAGGCCCGGCACGGACATCGACGCCAGCATGGCCTCCACCAGATCGCCTTCGGAAATGATCGCCGCCTGACCCGTTCCCAAATCGGTCGCGACGGCGCGGTAGGGGATTGGGAGATGGTCAAAATCAAAGCTGGGCGGCGCCTCGTCGAGCATGCGACGATAAAAACCCTGCAGGCCGCGCAGCGTCGTCACGCTGGAGGGCAGGATGACCCCGTCCGGGCTCCAGCCTGCTATATAATCTGAAAAATACTCGTCCTGACGGTCTTTTTCGCGAAACGGCAATTCGTCCCGGTCGCGTGAATTCTGGATCAGGCGCGGCCAGTCTGCGGCTTCGAATTCGGCACGCATCTCATCGGGCGACCAGCCAGCGGCATAGAGCCCGCCGACGACAGAGCCCATGGATGTGCCGACAATGCAGTGAACCGGCACGCCCTCTTCTTCGAGAACCGCCAGAACGCCGATATGGGTTGAGGCCAAGGCCCCGCCGCCTGACAGGACCAGTCCGACATCCAGACGGCCATCGTCATCATCGAAATCACAGGCCAGGCCGGGTGATGACAGAAGTGTCGCCGCCGCCAACGCTGTCAAAACACGATTTTTCATGAGCTTCTCCCCTTGCGGAGAAGTGTAGCGAAACAGCGCTCAAGGGGAAACAGACGTTCCGAATCCAGGTGATTTCGGGTCGTGCAATGGTTAGAGTGCACGCATGGGACGTGTTGCGCTTTTCATCGGGGGTCTGGTGTCCAGGCTATTGCTCTGGCTACTTGCCGCCATTGGTGCTCTCGGCTTGCTCGTCGCCGGGTATCTGGCCTTGCTCTGGCCCTATGTCGACAATTCGCATGAAAACGCGCGCGTCGCCGCCAGATGGGAGTTGCGCGACGAAAACATGACTGGCGAGTTCCCTTCCAACGATTGTGACGCCATCACGCGTGACCTGAACATCGCTTTAGATGCCAACCTTACAAAGCATTTCCTGTACCTGATAGCGCTGGATGATCAGCAGCGTTGCGGTGACTGGCCCGATATTGATGTAGAGCAGGCCGTGTCTATGAATATATTTCGTACGCGCTACGAATTGGGCGTATCGGAAAAATGGGGGCGTGCCCAAACACGCTTTTTTCGTGAAGTTTTGGGCTTATCGGGCAACCGTCAGTATTGGCGCCGTCATCACGAAATAATGCTCAGATGCGAGAATTGGGAACCCGGTTGGGTTAATTACGAATTGATCGACCGACGTCTCCAGAACCCTGATCTGTCCGCGCGCCAATCCCGGCAATTCACATACGAATTCTGGTATCAATGTGGGCGAGAGCTATTTGGTCTCTCTCAGCGCGCATTTGACTCGGATCATGTCCGAATACGGGCAAGTGGTCACTGGTTGGTGACAATCGCCTCTTGGAACAACAACGCCGATGCGATTTGGTGGCGTGAGTTTCAATTTTCTGAATTGCCGCCAGAGAGGCAGGCCCAACTGGGAACGGTTTTGGAAGAAGAACGGACTCGGCCTGCAAACTCGCCGCCGTGTGTGGATGACGCCAATCGACGGCAAATGCTGCGCGAAATAACCGGGTTGGGACATGGCGAAGCGTCAGCCCGATGGCTGGCTCTCGGACTCCCAATGTCTGATGGCAATGTCCCGGCCTGTCCCGACAGTGTGTGGTTCGGTCAGGAAACCCTTGCCTGGCGCGGTGGCTATGACACGCCTTTCTGGTATGCCGTCCATGCTATCCGCACCGGGGATGATATGGCGCAAGCCCATATGCCAGCCATTGAAGCTGACATCGGATCGGACTGCATGGCCATGGCGCGCATCCTGGCCGGGCATCTGGAAAATGTTCTGCCCGGCCCGCCTCAGGACATTCCGGCAGCGCGTCAAATGATCGCCGAGAGCATTGTCTGCCAACCCGAAGGCATGCGCGATCCGGCTGTTTATCCTGGCGCCGTTTACGAACCGGTCGAAACGCTGGCCTTTTCGTCTATTGAGCCGCGTTTCGTGCCAACACCTGTTTCGGAAACCATTTCAACGCCCGACTGATCCAAATCCTGCCGGCGCGCGTAACGAGTCCTGCCTTGAACATGAAGGAGGCAAACGCGGTCATGGCAATCCCTCGACTTATTTCAGGCTTGGCCGCGCTCGCATTCGCCGCCCTTATTTTCTGGGCGGTGGGTGCGGGGAATTTCTCCGCCGCCGGTGCCTGGCTCACCAGCCAGCCCTGGGGCATTGTCACGCTCGTTGATCTTTATATTGGCTTCGCTCTGATCGCGGTCATTATCGCCCTGTTTGAGCGAACAAAATTGCGGACCGTTCTGTGGATTTTGCCACTGCCCTTTTTGGGCAATCTGTGGACGCTTGTCTGGTTTGTCTTTGCCCTGCCGGGCCTCGCCCGGCGACTGCGCCGCTCAGACTGAGCGCTTCTCCATCAGATAGCCCAGACAATCAGCGCGAATAGCCGTTTCATTCGTGGTCAGCATGGCGGGCGTAAAATCCCGCGTCAGGCAGAGCCTGTCATCATCGCGTGTCAGGAATTGCGGTGTCACATCAAGGCCGTGGTCATTGACCACACGCAGCGGTGACTGCTCACCGCTGAGGCGCGCGAAAATGGACCCCTGCGGACGTTCGAAAAAATTCCATTTTTCCAGATTGGCCGGCAATTCGATATCCCCCGCGCCATCATGCTCGAAACTGATCTGCGCCTCGGGACTGATCTCAAGTCGACCGGTCACTTCGTACAGCGATACGTCACGGTCCGGTGCGCCGCGCCAATGGTCGAGATGGAGCATGTCGAGCACGAAATCGAAGGCACGCATAATACCCGCCTCTTCGGTCGCACGCCCGCATTCAGCCGTGATGGCCGGACAAATTTTCGACAAGGCATAGCCCATCATGCTCGGCGGATTGCGCGTCAGCATGGCGGCAGGCGCAAACAAGCTGGCCATTTGCAGATCTTCAGGGCGTGTTTCATGAACGCACGGATAGATCGGGTTCGACCCGGTATTATTGTGCAGATCAATGGCGGCAAAGGGTTTGGCGGCGCGCACTTCGTCCAGCACACGCGCGGCAAGGTCGTGTTCAGGGCTCTCACCACCATCCCACAAACGGTTATAGTCGGGTCGTCCCTCGACCATACGCTGCCCGGCTTCGGCGGCGCGGACATTACCGACAAAGATCAACAGTGAGCGCGGCAGGGGATGGCTCATCATCCAGGCCTGCAGGCGTTTGAGCACATCAAGGCCCACCGGTTCATTGCCGTGCAACAGGATGGATACGAAAAGCGGATCGTCGCGTCGTCCTTTCAGGGAAATCAGCGCCGATTCAGGAAATACGCTGCGAATATCGCGCACCGAGGTGCGCGCCAAGGCACCGGGTAGCGCGTCATAGCGGTCCAGTCTGAATTCTAGAGTGTCCATGTGTGAACGGGGCGTCCCTTGTTCTGGTTTTCCAGATAGACCGCTGTCAGGCCCTGAAAATCACGGCCATAACAATTGACCCAGCCACGCTGCCAGGCCGCGCCATTCATGCCGTTCTGAGCGCGACCCCGGATAGGGTCAATGAAGCGTTTCGCCTCGATACGCTCCACGCCGGCCTCAATCAAGCCGGTTTCGGCCTGATCAACCAATCGGTCATGGATCAGGCGCTGAACGTCATAGGTCTGCCCATCATGCCAAGTAATGGTCGCGCCGAGTCCGCGCCGGGCACATGCATAAAAATTCGAGCGCGCGACTTCAAAATCCATCCCGGATTCCGGCGCGTCTTCGAGATTTGCGAGATACAGTGTCAGCCCGACAAAAAACGCCGCATTGGCCATCATGTCGATAGCTGTCGGCCCGGCGGGCGTGACGCGATTTTCGATCCGCAGATGCGGATTACCATTCGCGTCCGCTCCGACAATCGGGCGGTTCCAGCGCCACAGCGTTCCATTCTGCAGTTTGAAATGTCGCAAAGCCTCGACCGGGGCATCTTCAATAATCGGCAGAAGCACGTCATGGCCGTCAATGTTTTCTAGGAATAACTCCATCATCGAGCGGCGCAACCATCCGGCTCCGAATGTGACCCGGCCCACCCTGGCCCCGCCGCGAGAGCGAAAACTGTTAATCCCTATCGCCTGCTCAAAGGCCGGAATGCGCGTCTCCTCCCACAATCGCCGTCCATAGAGGAAAGGCGAATTGGCGGACACGGCGGTTAAAGGCGCAGCGACAATTTGCGCGGCGTTAAATGTGCGGGCATCCATGCCGGCATTGACGGCCAGATGGGTTTGCAGGGATGTACAGGCCGCTTCGATCATCAAATGGCTTTGGGCAAATTCCAGCTTTTCGCGGCGCTCAATCGAGACCTTTGTGGGATTGCCACGCACCGCCATCACCCGCTCATTCAACGCCTTGTACCGGTTCGATGGCGTCATGGTATCGAGCGACAGCATGTCGTTGATCAAGGTTGGCGGAATGCCAATGATCAGCGGCTGCAAACCCATAGCTTCGCTACAAGCGCGGCATCGTGACCACAGCGCGTCGAGTTGATCCTTCATCGCCAGAAAGCCGCCCGCCAGCGGGGCGGGGTCGAGATTGAGCTCGAAATTGAAACGGGCCAGCTCTGTCGTGGCCAATTCCTCATTCAACTGGCCCAGAAAAGCCGCGTTCTCCGGTGCGGGCAATTGATTGGCATCGACAAGCCAGGCCTCGACCTCAGCGCCGATCATCGGATGATCAAAATGATGGAAACTGTCCTGCTTGAACCAAATGGCAACCAGACGGGTTTCCTCGCGCAGGCGCGCACGGAACACGCCTTCGTCAATATAGTCGCGGTCGTCGATCTCCTGACCCATTCATGCCTCCTGATTGATGCACCATAGTCGGCGCGCGACGGGCAGAACAAGCGGCGGAAAGCCGCATTCCTTGACGAATGGTCCGCGCCCGCGTATGTCCCCGCCTTCCATTGCAAGCAGGAATGCTTGCCTTGAGCCGCACGA
>CAXBKM010000135.1:0-5697 GCA_963976265.1 uncultured Maricaulaceae bacterium | reverse complement strand
CGGCCGCCAATCGATTGGCCGATGCCATGACGGCCCATGAAGCGGGCTTGCCTGAACCGGCAGCCGCTGAAACTGGCGAGGATGAAGACATACGACAGATTCAGTATCATGTCGCAGAACTCTGGCGATATCTTCGCATCGCCAAAGGCGCACACACGGATCTTGCTGGTTCAAACTTGTCCGGCGTGGAATTGTGGGCAGAACGCACGGCCTATGCGCAACTTTTGACGCAACGGGCCTGGTGTCTGGAAGCGCTGGACGAGCTCACACATTTGACAGGGCTTCCGGGTATTGATGGCTATGGCCGCGAAACCCGACAACGCGTTCTGGAAGTCATGGATATCTGCGGTCTTTCGAACGCGTCGTGATGTCAGTTCGAGCAGGCGTATTATTCCGCCGCCCGGTCCCAACCACCCAACCGAACCATCACCGGGCGATGATCGGATCCGGTATTGGGACCGCGATCGACTGACAACGTCGTCCAGGCGTCGCCCGCAAACACGTGATCAATGCCGGTGAACATGGTCGGGACCGGAATGTCGCCAAACCCAAAGCGTTGCCCGATGCCTTGAGACGGCCATGTCGGTAAAAGAAATGTCCGGCGCTCAAGACCAAAGTCTCGCTCCATGCGTGACAGGGCGATCGACGGTGACGCCGCATTGAAATCGCCCAAGACAATCAACCGGTCCTGATCAAATTGCTGGAGTTGTTGCGCCAGATTCCGGCGTTGTTCGTTTTGTACCGACAGCGGGTCAGGCCAGGTCATGTGCACGGCCACGACGACGGCGGTTTCGCCATTGCGCAAGCGAATACGCGCCCAGGTGGACGGCGGAAATTGATGGCGCCACCATTCGGCCTGCGTCGGCAGGCTGGTGATCAACAAATCCTGCATACAACCCGATTCAATGATCTCCAGATTGGACAGGAGGCGGGTTGAATGGCGCGTGCAATTGGCTTCATAGGCATAGTGGCTGCGCAATTCGGTCGTGACATCACCGCTCTCGCCAAAGGCTTCCTGCAAGGCGAGCACATCGGCATTCATCTCGATAAGCGTGGCGGTCGCATTTGAGGCTTCAGAATTGCGGCCCCAGAGATTATGTGTGCCGACAGAGAGTAACGTCGAATTGGCTGGATAGGACGCATAATACTGACTGTTCAATGATCCCCACAATTCGGGAATGACGGGCACGCATATCGCGGCGAGCCCGGCCAGGCTGATCCAGAATCGTTTCCACCGGCGCACCAGCGCCGCAAACAGTACCGCGAACAGTGCCGCTCCTGCGACAACTGCCCATACCTGTCGCAACAGGTCAAAGCCCGACCAAACCGGCGCGAGCCAGATCAGCGTGGCCAGAGCAATTGCGGCATAGCTCGCCAGAGCGGCCAATGGGGCAGGGCGTTGTTTCTCGAACATGAAAAGCCCCTTAGACCGCAAAAGCAAAAGCATCACTAACCTTGCCGCTCAACACGGCGAAAGATAGACGGTCGCGCCATGCGCGTTTCTGATTTCGATTTCGACCTGCCGGAAGACCGGATTGCCCTGAGGCCGGCCCGCCCGCGCGACGCATCACGCCTGTTGCATGTTGGCGGCACGGGCGCGCTGGGCGATCACGGCATGCTGGATTTGCCGGAGTTGCTGCAGCCCGGCGATCTACTGGTGCTTAACGATACGCGTGTCATCCCGGCAGCGCTGAACGGTGAGCGCCCGGCGCGCGCGATGGGTGGAGGTGGGCCGGCCCGCATAGAGGTCAATCTGCACAAGCGTGAAACCGCGAACGCCTGGCGCGCTTTCGCGCGGCCCGGAAAGCGATTGAAAGTCGGTGATACAGTCGACTTTGGCGGGTTAGGCGCGACCGTCGACGCCAAATCAGACGGCGGCGAAGTGCTTTTGCGATTTGACCAATCGGGTGCCGATCTGGACGGCGCGATTGCGAGTGTCGGTGCCCTGCCTCTACCGCCCTATATCGCTCACAAGCGCGCGCAGGATGCGCAGGATGCCGAAGATTACCAGACGACATTTGCACGCGAAGAGGGTTCGGTCGCAGCGCCCACGGCCGGTCTGCATTTTACCGACCGGCTGTTCGCAGCACTCGATGCGCGCGGCGTCCAGCGGACCCATGTCACGCTCCATGTCGGGGCCGGGACCTTCCTGCCGGTGAAGACGGACGACACCGATGACCATCTGATGCATGCCGAATGGTATGAGATCAGCCAGGACGCAGCAGACGCCATTAACCGCGCCAAATCTGGCGGTCGACGCGTGATCCCCGTGGGAACCACAGCGCTGCGTACGCTTGAAAGCGCCGGGCGGGACGGCGCAATTAAAGCCGAAGCGCGCGATACGTCGATCTTCATTACGCCGGGCTATGAGTTCCAGGTCACAGATGCCTTGCTGACCAATTTTCATCTGCCGAAGTCCACACTCTTTATGCTGGTCAGTGCCTTGAATACATTGCCGAACATGCAAGCTGCCTATGCCCATGCCATTGCCCGCAATTACCGTTTCTATTCCTATGGAGACGCCTGCCTGTTAGAGCGCGCATCATGACAGATTTTCCGTTTGAGATTGCCGCAACGGATGGCAAAGCCCGCACGGGTGCATTGAAAACATCGCGCGGCGATATCCGCACACCGGCTTTCATGCCAGTTGGGACCGCCGCGACGGTCAAGGCGCTTTATATGGAACAGGTCCGCGATGCTGGATCTGATATTATTTTGGGCAATACCTATCATTTGATGCTGCGCCCTGGCGCAGAGCGGGTACAGCGGCTGGGCGGACTGCACAAATTTGCAGGCTGGTCGGGGCCGATGCTAACCGATTCCGGCGGATTTCAGGTCTGGTCACTGGCAAATCTGCGCAAGTTGACCGAAGAGGGCGTGACCTTTCAAAGCCATGTTGATGGCTCGAAACACAGCCTGACACCCGAACGTTCGATTGAAATTCAGGCCGATCTGCTCGGCTCGGACATCGTCATGCAACTCGACGAATGCACGCCCTTTCCGTGCCTAAAAGATGATGCGCGCGCGTCCATGGAATTGTCGCTGCGCTGGGCGAAACGATGCCAAGCGGCTTTCGGGCATCGCGATAGTCAAACCCTGTTCGGTATCGTTCAGGGCTCGGTTTACGAGGATTTGCGCCGCGAAAGCGCCGAGAGGCTCGTCGAGTTGGGATTTGGCGGTTATGCGATTGGCGGGCTGGCGGTCGGTGAAGGCTTTGCGATGATGTGTGAGGTTCTCGATCACACCGTGCCGCATCTGCCGAAGGACCGCCCGCGCTATCTGATGGGGGTGGGCAAACCGATTGATCTGGTCGAAGCGGTCGCGCGCGGCGTTGATATGTTCGATTGCGTATTGCCGACACGGTCCGGCCGACATGGGCAGGCCTGGACCGATACCGGGCCGATCAATTTGAAAAATGCGCGCTTTGCCGAGGATGACAGTCCGCTGGACGCCAGCATCGATTGTCCGGCGAGCCGCGATTATTCAAAGGCCTACATTCATCACCTTATCCGGTGCGGCGAGTATCTGGGTTCCATGCTGCTGAGCTGGCACAATATCGCTTATTATCAATCACTAATGGGGCGGATGCGCACGGCGATTGCGGCGGGTGAGTTTCAGGCATTCCGCCAGGGCTTTGTGGACGGCTTGGGCGCAAGCAGGGGCGATTAATTGATCAGACCGTATTCGCTATAGGCACGCTCGAGATAATTGTTCGAGCAGCCAAATCCATCGAACAGTCCGCGCAGATAAGCCCGACGTTTCTGCGCCATTTCCCGACGTTCGCGTGCTTCGCGTTCAATCTCTCCAGCGCGCCCGACAAAGCGTATAACCGGTCGAGCCGGGTTCAGGCCTACAATAACGGAGCGATAGAGGCTGCGCGCACCGTCGGTGGCGGCATCTCCACTACGTTCGGCCCAGACCCGGCTCTGATCGATCCAGTCCTCATCGCCGTCATTATTGACGTCGGCCGGGACTTCATAGGTTTCAAGAATATAGGCAAATTCGGCATCGGGGCCGAGGACGGCGGTCAAGCGGGCGATATCGGTCGCGACCGATGAGCATCGCCGGGTTTCGCCATGCCCGCCATAGGGCGTGGGGACGGTTTCATCGCCTGCATCAACCATGACGGGCTGGGGGCGCTCGCGAGGCAAGCCCACGGCATCAACGACCGCGTCGCGTGTTTCGTCGGTTCCAAAGCGCGCTGCTGCAGCCGTTTGATCACGCGCGGATGCGCACGCGGTCAGCGCCATCAGGCTGGTCAACAGGCAAAGGGCAAGTCGTGATTTCATGCGCCTGATGATAGCAACAATTCAGGCCAATTCGAGACAAAGTCAGGGCTGTGGTAAATATCCGGCTGCATATTCACACGACGAGCCGTGTTGACCCCAATCGCCGTTCGATATACGCAACGCGCCCTGATCAGGACTTGGTGAGAGCCGGTAGCTCAGTTGGTAGAGCAATTGACTTTTAATCAATAGGTCCAGGGTTCGAACCCCTGCCGGCTCACCATCCTCGTCAGTCCATTTACTCGGCACTGTCCAGTAGCCCGGCTTCGGCCAGAACCAGCAATAATGCACTTTGCAGTGCGATATGGGCATCCACATCTTCCCAGCTTTCCCGCAGCGAATGTGCGTCCCGGGACACGCCGCCGCGACTGATCGTGACGGCTGGAATGCCCAGGGAAATCGGAATGTTGGCGTCGGTAGACGATTCTGCGAGCTCCGACTCGATTCCCATGGCCGCAAAAGCCGCGACGGCGTGCTGGATCAGGGATTGCGAAATGTCGCCCTGACCGGGCGGCCGATTGCCAATTGGGTCCAGCGTCACGGTCAGTTCAGGGCCTTCGCGGCGGCGCTCGTTTTCTGCCAGCAGGGCTGCATCAATGGCGCCAAGAAACGCCTGGTGAAGTGCGCCCAGCTGTTCGGGGTCGGCTGAGCGCATGTCGACTTCCATAATGCTTTCAAATGGAATGGAATTCACAGAAGTTCCACCGGAAATGCGACCGACCGAGAAGGTCGCCTTGGTCCCATTTTCAGTGATCGGCGTGGCCGCTTCGGTGAAGCGCACAATGGCTTCTGCCAGTGCCTGATGCGGGTGCGCGGTGCCGAATGCCGAATAGGAATGCCCGCCCGGTCCATGAAAGGTCACGCGGTAGCGCAATGACCCGACGGCTGTCACGACGAGGCGAGCCGCATCGCCGCCATCAATCGCGATCAGGGCGTCGATGGCGTCTGCGTCATCGCGAAACAGATGCCGGACACCCCGCAGATCGCCGAGGCCTTCCTCGCCCACCGAGCCAATGAACAGCAGCGTATCTTCGGTCCGGATGTTTCCGGCTTCGAGCACATCGATCAGGCTGAGCAGCGCGACCAGGCCGCGCGTATTGTCGCCAATGCCCGGCGCGGTGAAGAGGTCGCCGTCGCGCTGAACCGTCACATCCGTGCCTTCAGGAAAAACCGTATCGATGTGCGCCACGATGGCGATCGTGTCGCCGCCGATTTCGCCTTGCCTGCGACCGATAACATTGCCCACCTCATCAAGCGTCACATCATCGAGACCGGCCTGCCGCATGCGCCGGGCCAAATCGTTCGCGCGCTCGCTTTCGGCAAAAGGTGGCGCTGGAATTTCATTCATTGCAACCAGGCGCGTATTGTTGATGTCCCGCATGGCTTCCAGTTGCGCAAGGGCGGTCTCGAT